>NZ_DATCTO010000091.1 GCF_036567905.1 Candidatus Binatus sp. | reverse complement strand
CTGCGAATTAATACTGGCCCGTCGTGCCAACGACCGCCCGCCGATGGCGGGCGCGGCCCCTGCCACGGGTGCGCCGCCTCTTAATACTGGCCTCCCGTGCCAACGGGTCTTAATACTGGCCAGCCGTGCCAACGGCCGCGGTCAGGAGGGGCGGGCGAGCACCAGGTTGGCCCCGACCAGGCTTAGCACGTCGTTGGTGCCGTCCTCGATCAGCGCGGCGCGCGCGTCGCGGAAGATTTTTTCGATCGGATACTCCTTGCTGAGGCCGTTGCCGCCGAGAAGCTGAAGCGCGTCGCTGGCGACCTCAAATGCCGCCTGCGTGCAGAAGGTCTTCGACGCAATCGAGTATTCCATCGCGGGTACGGCCGCGTCGGTGTTGTAGGTTATCGCCGCGCGCGAGAGCAGGCGGCATGCCTCGACCTTGGTAAACATTTCGAACAGATGCTTTTGCACCAGCTGATGCTCGCAAATCGGCTTGCCGCCCTGGATGCGCTGCCGGGAGTAATCGAGCGCAATCTCGAAGGCCGCACGGGCCACTCCGGTGAAGACCGCACCCACCATCGCGTTCGGACCGCCGCCCCGGCCGGCGGCCGCCGCGGCGGGCTTGTCGGGCGCGACCAGCATGTAGCTGCTCGGAATCCTGACCTCATCGAAGAAAATCTCGCCCTGGTTAAGCGCGCGCTGGCCGAGCTTGTTCAGCGGCTTGCCCTTGGATACGCCGGGCAGGTCAAACGGCACGAAAGCAACGCCTCGGCCGAGCACGGCGCCGCGTGAGGGGTCGGCGATCAGAATCACCAGCCCATGCGTCGCAATCGTTCCGTTGGAAACCCAAGCCGACTTCTGCCCGCTGATCACGTACGAATCGCCGTCGCGCCGCGCGATCACGTGACCCGCCAGGTCATTGTGTTCCCGGTTCCACTGCCCGGTCACCCAGTCCGATCCATGTTGCGGCTCGGTCACCGGCCAGCATCCGATGTACTGCGCCTCGCGATCCTGAACGAACGGCATGACATGCTTTTCGACGAGTTCGCGATTGCCGGTGGCCGCAAGCGCGCCGAACGGCATCCCTGCAATGCCAACTGTCAGCGCAAGGTCAGCGCTGCCCCATCCAAGCTCCTCGAGGTAGATATGCTGCCCGAGGCCGCTCAGTCCGAGTCCGCCGAACTGGGTGGGAAACCCGGCCTTATTGTAGCCGAGCCGATATGCCTGCTTGAGGAAGTCCCACAGCGGCGAGCCCGGGGCGATTGCCGCGCTCGGATCGGCGAGCCGGTCCAGAGCGGCCGCGGTCGGACGCATCACCTCCCGCGCGAACCGATGAATGTTGTCCTTGAGTGTCCGGTAATGGTCGGGCAGATTAGTGTCGAGCTCGACGTACGTGTCCATGGCCTGCACCTCAATCGACGATGGCCGAATAAATGATGTTCTTAAGTTGCCTGCGGAAGTTGAATGTGGCCGGCGGCATGAGCTGGGGCATGAACACTACCACCGGGTCCTGCTTGGGGTCCATCGAGAAGATGGCCGCGGCTGCTCCGCCGCAATCACGATCGCCTTCGCCGAGCGCGCCCGGGAAAAATAGCCATCACGCGCCGGATTCAACTCCCTTGGCAAGATTCGCAACCAGCCGTATTTTCCGGCTACAATCGCCGCCATGCCTATCAGCGTCGCGCGATCGCCGCTTGAACTTATCGGCAACACGCCGGTGGTCCGGCTCAATCGAATTCCCGGCAAGGACGACGCCGAAGTATGGGCGAAGCTCGAGAATTTCAATCCCGGCGGCAGCGTCAAGGACCGAATCTGCCTGGCGATGGTCGAGGCGGCCGAGAAATCCGGCCGGCTAAAGCCCGGCGATACGATCGTCGAGCCGACCTCGGGCAACACCGGGATCGGTCTGGCGCTGGTCGCGGCGGTGAAAGGCTACAAGCTAATCCTTACGATGCCGGAGACGATGAGCGAGGAAAGGCGCTCGTTGCTGCTCGCTTACGGCGCGGAGCTGGTGCTGACGCCGGACACGCGCGGGATGCACGGCGCGATCGCGAAGGCCGAGGAACTGTGCCGCGAGAATCCCGGCTACTTCATGCCGCAGCAATTCAGCAACGTCGCCAATCCCGACATCCACTATCGAACGACCGGGCCCGAGCTGCTCGAACAGCTCCCGCGCATCGACGCGTTCATCTCCGGCGTGGGGACGGGCGGAACGATCACCGGCGCGGGCCACTATTTGCGCGAGCATCTCGACAAAAAAATCCTGATCGTCGCCGTCGAGCCGAAAAACTCGCCGGTGTTGTCGGGCGGCAAGCCGGGCTTTCACAAGATTCAGGGCATCGGCGCCGGCTTCGTGCCGGGCAACCTCGACACTAAAGTTTACGATGAGATAATCGCCGTCAGCGACGAGGATGCGACGCTATACGCGCGCCGTCTCGCGCGCGAAGAGGGCATCCTGGTCGGCATCTCGTCGGGCGCAAGCTGCTGCGCGGCTATCCAGATAGCCGGGCGGCTTGGCACGGGCAGGATCGTGGCCGCGGTATTCTGTGACACCGGCGAGCGATACCTGACGACCGATCTTTTCCAGGCCGCGGGAATCTAGCAGGCTGATTCGATGGACGCAGCGAAAACGCCGGAGGCGAAGCTTGAGCGGATGCGCGCGATATTCGCGCCGATGCGCAGCCTTATCGTGGCGTTTTCCGGCGGCGTCGATTCCACCCTGGTACTGAAAGTCGCGCACGACGTGCTTGGCGACTCCGTGCTCGCGCTGACGACCACTTCGCCCACGATGCCCGACGAGGATCGCGACTCGGCGCTTGCGATGGCGCGCCTGATCGGCGCGCGCCACCTGGTGGTCGAATCCAATGAGCTCGAGATTGCGGGCTACGCGGCAAATCCGCTCAACCGATGCTACCTGTGCAAGCACAATCTGTTTACGGTTTGCGAGGCAAAGGGCGCCGAGCTTGGCATCGACGAGATAGTGGACGGGCTTAACCTGGACGACCTGCACGACTATCGCCCCGGGATGCAGGCGGCGAGCGAGAAACGCGTGCGCCATCCGCTGGTCGAAGCCGAAATGACCAAGGCCGAGGTTCGCGCGCTCTCGCGCTCGATGGGGTTGCCGACCTGGGATCGTCCCGCCTCGCCATGCCTGTCGTCGCGCTTTCCGTACGGCACGGAGATAACGCCCGCGGGCCTTGCGAAAGTCGCGGCGGGTGAGAAGCTGCTTCATTCGATGGGCTTTGCGGTCGCGCGCGTGCGCTACCATGGCGAGGTCGCGCGGCTGGAGCTCGAGCAAAGCCAGATCGCGCGCATCTTCGAGCGGCGTATTCGCGAGACGATCGATCGCGAGTTCAAAAAAATCGGTTTTCGCTTCGTCGCAATCGATCTGAAGGGCTTTCGCTCCGGCTCGCTCAACGAGGGCCTGATTGCGAATGGAGCAGCGCCGGCGAAACCGACGCGCCCGCCGCGCAATGGTGCTTGATCGAGTTTCGGAAACCTTCTAAATCTGCGGCGCGCGCATTTTTCAAGCCACAAGGAATCAGTGATGTTGAAGTTTGAGGAAATCGATCTCGATCGGATGGCCGAAGAAGTGCTGGCCGGAAAAGAAATCGCACGCGAGACCGCCGCGGCAATCCTGAATTGCCCCGACCATCGGCTGGCTGATTTGCTCGCCGCGACGAGCGCCGTGCGCGAGGCCGCATTCGGCCGCCGGGTGAAGATTTGCATGCTGCGCAATGCGCAAAGCGGCATCTGCGCCGAGGATTGCAGCTATTGCTCGCAATCGCGCATCTCGAAAGCCGATATCCCGGTTTACAAGATGCAGAGCGCCGCCAAATTGATCGAGGGCGCACGAATCGCGGTCGAGAGCGGCGCGCGCCGCTACTGCATGGTCTGCAGCATGCGCGGTCCGGCGCGCAATGATGTCGAGCATCTCGGCGAGGCGTGCGATCGAATCCGCGCCGAGTTGCCGGGGCTGGAGCTGTGCCTGTCGATCGGCCTGATGAACCGCGGGCAGGCGGGCGAGCTCAAGAGCGCGGGCGCGGGATGGATAAATCACAACCTCAACACCAGCCGCCGCTTCTATCCGGAAATTTGCACGACGCACACCTGGGACGATCGGGTAGAGACTCTCGGCAACGTGCGCGCAGCGGGATTATCGACTTGCTCGGGAGGAATCATCGGGATGGGCGAGACCGACGATGACATAATCGATCTCGCCTACTCGACGCGGCGCCTCGCGATCGATTCGGTGCCGCTGAATTTTCTGCATCCGATAAAGGGCACCCCGCTCGAGTCCAGGCGCGCGCTCACGCCCGAGAAGTGTCTCAAGGCCGCGTGCCTGTTCCGCATCCTCAATCCGCGCAGCGAGGTCCGCGCGGCGGGCGGCCGTGAACTCAATGTTGGCGCGCGCCAAGCCGAATTGTTCAGCGCGGTGAATTCGATTTTCGTCAACGGCTACCTGACCACCGCGGGATGGGACTGGTCGCGAACCCGCGAGCTGATCGAGCGGGCCGGATACGAGCCGGAGCCGATGTAGGACGAGCGCTACTGCGCCATCCCAGCGGCGATGATTGCCTCGGCGATCGCGAGATCGGATGGTGTCGTGATCTTGATGTTCGCGGTCGAGCCTTCGACCACTTCGACGCGAACTCCCGTCCGCTCGACCAGGTCCGCGTCATCGGTCGCGACGATTCCCTCGTTGACTGCGCGCTGATGCGCCGCGACCAGCACCGCGCGGCGAAATGCCTGCGGAGTTTGCGCTTGCCATAGCCCGGCCCGCCCGACGGTCTCTACGATCGCGCTGCCGCTGTCCGCGACGCGCTTCAACGTATCGGCCACCGGGATCGCCGCGATCGCACCGCCGGCCCGCGCCGCTGCCGCCATGCACGCCTCGAAGATTGCAGGCCGTGCCAGCGGACGCGCCGCGTCGTGCACGATCACCAGCTCGCTCTCTGAGCTGGTCAGCCCGAGCGCGATTCGAACCGAATCCTGCCGCTCGATACCGCCCGGCGTAATCTTGACCGGCACGCCAAGCCCGGCCGCCGCGGCTTCGGCGCGCGCCGCGCTTTCGAATCCCTCGGGCACTGTTATCACAACTTCGCCGATCGCACTGACTTGTCCGACGGCGCCGAGCGAATACGAGAGCATCGTGCGGCCGCCGATCTTCACGAACGCCTTGGGCACGCCCGGCCCAAGCCGCACGCCGCTGCCCGCCGCAACGATGATCGCCGAGGCTTTCAATTTACGGCCGTGCCCGAGGAAATCGCCGCGTGCAGGATTATTCGCCACTTTGCCATGCCAGCGAGATTCGCACACCGAATCTTTGCCTTCAACAAAATCGCAGGCCGTCTCGACAAAAATGAAAAGGCCGGGAGAAAATCCCGGCCCTATTCACACAATTGAATTGACGGCGGCGGCTAATTCGCGAAGATCACCTTCAGTTCTTCCATGATTTTCTCTTCCGGATGCGCCTTGGCAATCGACAATTCCTTGACGAGCAAGGATCGCGCCGTGTCGAGCATCTTGCGCTCGCCGAACGACAACTCCTTGTCGCTCTTGAGCACCAACAGGTCGCGCAGCACCTTGGCGATTTCCAGCGGAGAACCAGTCTTGATCTTCTCCGTATATTCGCGATAGCGGCGGTTCCAGGTTTGCGTATCGACCTCGACCTTGCGCTGGCGCAGGATACGGTAAATTTTTTCCACCATATCCTTTCCGATAACGCGCCGAAGCCCGACCGACTCGACGTTTTCGGTCGGGATCATGATGGTCATCTTCTCGGTGCCGAGGATTCGGAGCATGTAGAAACGTCGCTCCGTCCCGGAGATAACCCGCATCTGGATGTCTTCAATCACGGCTACCCCATGGGCGGGATAGACCACTTTTTCACCCTTCTTGAACGGCAAATTCATCGCACTAATGGCACTCGATGGCAGGCTTTGGATTTCGGATATGGGTTGATAACCGCGCAGTTCATGGGTTCATCACCGATCCGATCAGCCTGGAATGTAGGTCCATTATGACACAAAGTTACTTGATTTGTAACCCCGGTCTTAAAAAGAAGCTGAAAGCCGCCAGACTGGATAGAACAATGTTCGGAATTGACCGCCGAATCAGGTCAGTCCAACCTTAGTTCCATGATGATCGCGTCTTCACCGGGGCCGTAGTAATGTCGCCTCAAACGCCGTTCTTCGAACTTAAATTTACGGTAAAGCTGCCGCGCAGCCAGATTTGAACGGCGAACTTCCAGCGTAACCATGCCTGCCCCAGTCGATCTTGCCTCGGCGATTGCTTCGGTTAGCAACACGATGCCGATCCCGAGTCGGCGCGACTGGGGGTGCACGGCGATATTGAGCACGTGGCATTCGTCGGCGATCAGCCATCGGCAGAGAAAGCCGGCAATCTTTCCATTGTCGTTGTCGTCGCGCCCATGCTCGTGGCTTGCCACCGGGAGCGCGGCCATGATGCGCGAGAATGGCAGGGTCAGTTCACGCTGAAAGGAGGCAATCGTCCAGGGGGCGGGAAAGGCGAGCCGCTCGATCTCGAGGATACGGGGCAGGTCGCGCTCCGTGGCGTCCCGAATGTGGATCGCCATCTCAACCAAACTCAACTGCAATCCCGGCGCGCCAAATCCGCGGGTCCAAGCTCGTTCGCCGGTTCAAGCTCGCGAGGTTTTTTCAGGCGGCGTGCTGAAACTGGGCCGCCTCCGCCTTGAGAACGACGACCTCGAGCAGCTTGTCGCGCATCCGATGCTTGAACGCGACCACCGGCTTGCCGAACTCGATTCGGGTCGTGAAATCGGCCGGGAACGCCGGCGAGATGTAGGACAATCGGCGCAGCGTTTCGCCGCGCACGCTTGCGTTGACCGCAAGCACGTTGTCGCCGAGCATGATGTTGTAATCGTAGTCGGGCATCTCGTCGGGCAAATCCCACAACCGCTTGAGCGATGACAGCGGCAGCTTGCGCGGCATCTCGAGCCGAACCAGGTACGCGTTGGCATACTCGGCGACGGTGTAAACGGTCCCGTAGCGGCGATCGCGCTCGGTCTTGTCTTCGTGCATGGCGCCCTCGAACCCGTCGAATGCCACCTTGCGCTCTGTTCTCCTGCCCGCGCCCATCGCACGTGCGAGCATGGAGCCGAGCGGCGCGAGCCCGAGCCCGTACCAGCATCCGCGATACGTCAGCTCGCCGGCGGGCTTGGCGTGAATCACTCCCTCGCGCAAACGCCACGCGGCCTCCGCCGACGCAATCAATACGCCGAGCATGATCCATCCGCCCGTACTCTGCGAAAACAGCCGGTCGCCGAGCACCACAACCGCATACGCAGTCAGTACAACGGGGTACAGAATCAGATTCAGAACCAGGTTGAGTGCCGTCGAGCGGACTCTCGAAAATGCTGCGCTGCTGCCCACCGTCTCTTCGAGTCGCGCCTTTACGCCGGCCGGCATCGCGCCGAGAACCGGCTCGGCAAGCCGAAGCGCGATTTGCACCGACGCCGGCGCTGTGCGAACCCGCGAAGCGTTAACTGAAGCCAGGACGGCATCGAAATCAGCTTCGAGCTCGCCGGGGAAATGTTTCTCGCCAATTGGTCCGGGCAACGCACTGACGTCCTTCGGCAGACGCATCATCGCGAGACTCACCGCCGCTGCCGGCGCCGCCGCTGCTGGTGCGACCACAGGTTTCGCCGCCGCCGCCGCGGCAGGCTTGGATGCTGCAGTTGCAGCAGGCGCGGGCTTGGGTGCCGCAGTTGGCGCCGCTGCAGTTGCTGGTGCGACGGGAGGTTTCGCAGCCTCCGCCGCTGCTGGCGCCGCTGCAGGTTTAGCAGCCTCCGCCGGCGCGGGCGCTGGCTTGGGCGCGACCGGCACGACTGCTTCGACTGCTGCGGCATTGGCCGCGGGCGCTTGCGCGCTGGCCGCGACCGCCGGTTTGCGAAAGCGCGACGGTGGCTCGTCGGGGATCGTCTCGTCGGGATGCAACTTGCGCGCGCGCGCGTGCAGCACGCCTTCGCTCTCGACGTTGGCCGGGTCGGGGATGCAGCAATCTACCGGACATACCGCCGCGCACGCTTCATGGTCGAAGAAGCCGACGCATTCGGTGCACTTCGACGGCACAATGTAATAAATGTCCTGTGCGATTGCGGGACTCGACGCGCCGTCGAGCTCCCACGGCGCTCCGCCCGCGTAAATCGCCGTGTTCGGACACTCCGGCTCGCATGCTCCGCAATTGATGCATTCGTTGGTGATCGTCGTCGCCATCTTGTGAACCCCGGTCTATCGGCAAAACTGGATTGTGATCGACTTTAAAAAAACTCTAACAACGCCGATCTGAGCAGGCAATCGGCCTGCAGCCGCGATTCCCGCGTGCGATGCGCGCTTTTCGCGGCGACGTGGTATTGACTATGCTGGACGCGAAGCCGCGGTACGCCCGAGCCGAAGCGCAATCACGACCGCAGGAGTGTCTCGCACATGGATCTTCAATTCACGTCCGAAGAAGAAGCATTTCGGCTAAAGGTCCGCAGCTGGTTCGCCGAGAACATGCCGAGCAGCGGCCTGTCGGGTGACAGCGAGGGCCGCGATGACAAGACCTGGATCGCCAAGGCCAAGGCCTGGCAGCGCGGACTGTACCAGGCGGGCTACGTCGCGCTCGCATGGCCCAAGGAATACGGCGGCCAGGCGTTGGATCCCGTGCGGCAATCGATCCTCAACGACGAGATGGTCCGGGCGAAGGCGCCGTATCTGGTCGGCCAATTGGGACTCTCGATGCTCGGGCCGACGCTTATCTCGTGGGGCAGCGAGGACCAGAAGCAGCGCTACCTGCCGAAGATTCTCACCGCCGAGGAAATCTGGTGTCAGGGTTACTCCGAACCCGGCGCGGGTTCCGACCTCGCCGCGCTGAAGACGCGCGCGGAAATCGTCGGCGATGAGTTCGTCGTCAACGGCCAGAAAGTCTGGACCTCCGGCGCGCAATACGCCGACATGATGTTCTGCCTGGTGCGCACCGACCCCGAAGCGCCCAAGCATCGCGGCATTTCGTACATGCTTATCGACATGCACACGCCGGGAATCACCGTGCGTCCCCTGGCTCAGATGACCGGCGATCGCGGCTTCAATGAAGTGTTCTTCGACAACGTCCGCGTGCCGCGCAAAAATCTGGTCGCCAAGCTCAACGAAGGATGGATCGTCGCCAACGCCACGCTCTTTCACGAGCGCAACATGCTCGGCTCGGCCAGCGGCAGCGAGCAGCGTTTCAATCGCCTGCTCGCACTTGCCAAATCGATCAAGCGCGGCGGCCGTCCGCTCAGCCAGGATCCCGTCTTCCGCCAAAGGCTGGTGGAGCTGGAGATCCGCGTCGAGGCGATGCGCTATCACGCGCTGCGCCAACTGACCGATCAGATTCGCGGCAAGAATCCGGGCGTCGAGGCAATGATCAACAAGCTGGTCGGCACCGAGTTGAATCACGACCTCGCCACCGCCGCGATGGAGGCGATGGGCGACTACTCGATGCTCGCGCGCGACGACGAAGCCGTGCTCGATCGCGGCTACTGGCCGTATGAGTGGATGTTCTCGCTCGGGCTGGTGATCGGCGGCGGCACGTCGCACATCCAGAAAAACATCATCGCGGAGCGCGGCCTCAAAATGCCGAAATCCCGTTGAGTTAACCAGGAAAGAGCGAAGGTACAATCATGGATTTCGGTCTCAGCGAAGAACAACAGCAGCTCAAGGAAAGCGCGCGCGCGTTTCTCAGCGGCGAATGCGCCGGCGCGTTCGTGCGCAAAATAATGGCCGCCGATGACGGCTATCCGCGCGAACTCTACGCCCAGATTGCCAAGCTCGGATGGAGCGGGCTCGTCGTTCCCGAGAAATTCGGCGGCGCGGGACTCGGGATGCTCGACATGGCGATGATTCTCGAAGAGGGCGGCTACGCTGCGATGCCGGGGCCGTTTTTGTTCTCGTCCGTGCTTGCGGCCAGCGCGCTCAAACTCGGCGGCTCCGAGCAGCTCAATTCAAAATGGCTCACCGCGCTCGCCGAGGGCAAAGCAATCGGCACGGTCGCGATCGTCGAGCGCGCCGCCAGCATCGATCCAGTTGACATCGCGGCAGTCGCGGCGAAAGACGGCGCCCGATGGCGTCTCAACGGCGCCAAGATGTTCGTGCCGTATGCCAACGTCGCCGATTTCATCGTCGTCGCCGCCAAAAACGATGCTGGTGAAATTCTTCTGTTCGTCGTCGATACAAAAGCGCCGGGCGTGACGACCCGTTTGCTCAAGAATCTCGATCTGACGCGGCGCGTCTCGAGCGTCGAGCTCACGGGCGCTCCCGCCGAGCGGCTTAGCGGCGGAACCGATCTCTTCGCGAAACTAATCGACGTCGCTGCCGTCGCCATCGCTGCCGACTCGCTCGGCGGCACCGAGCGCGCGCTCGAGATGGCGGTGGAATACTCGAAAGTCCGCGAGCAGTTCGGCAAACCGATCGGATCGTTCCAAGCGCTCAAGCACGCCGCGGCCGAAATCGTCGCCGAGCTGGAACCCGCGCGCGCGATGCTCTGGTACGCCGCCTACGCTCAGGATACCGGCGCGGCAGACGCATCGCGCACGGCTGCGATGGCGAAAGCGCGCCTGTGCGATATCTACAGCCGCGGCACCGACCGCGCGGTGCTGATGCACGGCGGAATCGGCTTCACCTGGGAGCACGATATGCATCTGTGGTTCAAGCGCGCGCGCTTCAACGAGTCCTGCTTCGGCTCGCCCGCGTACCATCGCGAGCGCGTCGCCGCGCTGGACGCGTATTGAGCCAGGGCGAAAGTTCAACCCGGAGAAAGCGAATGACCACGCTCTTCGAGAATATTCTCTGTCCGGTAGATTTCGACGAGAATTCCATTGTCGCGGCGAAAACAGCTCGCGACATGCTGCAGGGGCGGGATGGACGCCTTTACCTGCTCCACGCGATGAATTTTAAATTCCCGCTTACCGATGAAGAGGCGACACTGCCTCTGTCAGATGCGAAGGAAAAACTTGAAGAGCTTGCGGTTAAACACCTCGGCGGCCAGATTCGCTACGAAGTCCTTGTCGAAAAGAGCGATGACACGGCCAAGTCCATTTTGGAAGCAGCGCGCCGAATTCATGCCGGTTGCATAGTCATGGCCACACACGCAAGGAAGGGGTTCGATCGGTTTCTGCTCGGCAGCATTGCGGAGAGCGTCGAGCGCGAGGCTCCTTGCCCGGTGCTAATAGTATGCGGTCGGAACCGTAAATAATGACCGTTCAATAAACGCGGATCGAGGTGACCGTCACGAAGATAGTTGTTCTCGATGGTCGCGCCTTGAATCCGGGCGATTTGAGCTGGAAGGCGCTCAGCGCGATTGGCGAACTGCAAGTCTTTGACCATAGCGCGGACGATCAGATCATAGCGCGCGCGCACGAGGCCGAAATCGTGCTGACCAACAAGACCCGGCTGTCTGCGCAAATCTTGCGGCAGCTCAAAAGTACCCGTTATATCGGTGTACTGGCCACCGGGTACGACGTAGTCGACGTGCAAGCGGCACGCGAGCTCAAGATCTCCGTCACCAATATCCCGACCTATGCGACGGCCTCGGTAGCGGAATTCAGCTTTGCGCTGCTGCTCGAGCTGTGCCATCACGTGGCCCTTCACGCCGACGCGACCCGCGCCGGAGAGTGGTCGCGATCAAAGGATTTCAGCTTCTGGAAAACGCCCCTGGTCGAGCTGGCGGGCAAGACGATCGGGATAATCGGTCTCGGTCAGATTGGCCGGCGCGTGGCCGAGATCGCGCTGGCTTTCGAAATGCGGGTGGTTGCTGCCGGTGCGGCCAGAAGGCCGGTTCCCGACTGGCCCCGCTTTCGATGGTGCGAAGTCGATGAACTGCTGCGCCAAGCCGATGCCGTGAGCCTGCACTGCCCGCTGCTTCCACAAACCCAGGGAATCATCAATGCCAAGTCTCTGGCGATGATGAAACCCAGCGCCTTTCTCATCAACACGTCGCGTGGCCCGCTGGTCATCGAGCAGGACCTGGCTGACGCGCTCAACCGCGGGCGTCTGGCGGGCGCCGCGGTTGACGTGCTTTCGAGCGAGCCGCCCTCCGCCGACAATCCGCTTTTACGTGCGAAGAATTGCATCGTGACACCGCACATCGCGTGGGCATCGAAGGAAGCGCGAACGCGGCTGCTCGATACCGCGATCGCCAATGTGCGAGCATTTCTGGACGGCCATCCCGTCAACCTTGTGAACTAAGCTTCTACGGACCGCGACATCTTCACTGTTTCACTGTTTCACTGTTTCACGGCGCGCAGGATGTCGGTCTTGGTCACGATTCCATTGAGAGCGCCGGCGGCGTCCGTCACCAGCAGCATCTGTGCGCCGCGCTCGCGCACCAGCAGCCGCAGCGCCTCGCTCAAGTCGCAGTCGTCCGTCACGCGAATCGCGCCGCGGTCCGCGAATTCGCCGACGGTGATTTTGTCCCATTCCTCGGGCGCGACCCGGCTGAGATCAGATACGGAAATCGTCCCCACGACCTGGTCGCCTTCGTACACGGGAAAGATCGTGTGCCGATGACGGGCCGCGACGCTCGCGACGAATTCGCGAATCGTTGACCCGGCTTGCACGGAAATGGCGCGACGCTGCATCACGTCCCGCACCGCCATCCCGGATAGGTCGGCGAGTTTGGCGGTTTCGTGAAGATGCTGATCGCCGGAAACCGACGCCTCGCCTGAGATTGCGTAGGCGACCGCGGCGCCGATGAGGCTCGGGATGATGTAGGAATGGCCGCCGGTGGTTTCCGCGACGAAGACCACTGCGGTGAGCGGAGCTTTGTATCCGGCCGCGAGGAACGCCGCCATCCCGACCGCGGCATAGAGATCGTGCGTCGGCGAGTGAACTACAGATTGCGCGTAGGCGTTGCCGAGCGCTCCGCCGACCAGCAACAGCGGCACGAACATCGCGCTGACGCCGCCCGAGCCGAGCGAGAAAATCGTCGCGAGCAGCTTCAACGCGGCGAAGGCCAGCAGCACTTCGGTCGGAATCGGATGCCTGAGTACGTAGCGGACGGCCTCGTAGTTTGGGCCGATCGGAATGAGCGGGCCGTTGTAAATCGTCACGAACGCGAGGCCGCACAGCGCGGTGCCGAGTCCGCCGATCGTGAGCTTGAGCGTATGCGGTATCCTGCTGGTGATGAAAAACACGCGCACGCGGCGAAACGTGATGTCGAAGACGATTGCGATGAGCCCGATTCCAGCGCCGAGCAGCGCCGACCATGCGACGTCGATTGCCCTGAAGCTGGTGCTGCCCGCGAAACCGAACAACGGCTTGGCGCCGACGATCGACACCAGCGTTGCGTAAGCGACCACCGACGCGATCAGCGACGGCAGCAGCGCTTCGTGCGCGAGGTCGTCCTTGTACGGCATCTCGAGCGCGAACACGATGCCGGTAAGAGGAGCACGGAAGACCGCCGACATGCCCGCCGCTGCGCCGCTGATCAACATGATGCGGCGGTCGCGCGTTTCCAGACCGAAACGGCGCAGCTTGGTCCATAGCCACGATCCGATCGCGCCGCCGCTGTAAATGCTTGGTCCTTCGAGCGCCGCGCTGCCGCCCGAGCCGACCGTGGTCACCGCGGCGAGCAGCTTCCACCAGAACGGATGCATGTCGATGTCGCCCTGGTGCTCGTGGTAGGAGCGAACGATCTCCTCGGTCGAGTGTTGGTCGGGGTCGGGCGTTCGAAACTGCATTATCAGCCCCGTCACGAAGAAGCCGGCGACGAGTCCGACCACGATTGCCCAGTGATGAGCAAGATAGTAAGGAAGGAGCGCCGCCCAGATGACGTCGAGAATGAGCACGGCGATCCCGGTAATGATGAGGCCGGTCAAGATACCGATGATAGGCGCGACGAGAAGCCATTTCTGGATGTCGCGCGAGTACGTTGCCGTCAGGTCTTCATGGACCAGAGCGGTGTACTTTCGCAATAGGGGGTGCTTAAAAAAACTCGAATCCAGGAAGTTCGCCAAGATTCCCAATGCTGCGATCCTTTCCCTATCTGGAATCGGCTCGGTGACTCATTTTGCAATATCAATGATTGATGCCATGTGTCGCATGTGTATAGTCGGAGTAACGAATGTAGCAAAATTGCCACAAACGATCGCTGGCGGGAAGGTGGCGCATCGAAGATTCGGCAGTGGTATACAGGATGGAACTGATGTTCAACGTCCAAATCGGGGATTCGCGGGTCATCGAGGGTTACAACTGGCTCCGCAGCATCATAGGTCGATTAAGCGCGTCATTCCTCGTCATGTCGCGACTCGAATATAACGCTGAGGGATATGGCACGGCAATTGAATGATCATTAGATAATTAGTCGACAAGGGACTTCACCCGCTTCATCCAGGCAACTTTAGCTGGTACGCTCTGGAAGCCAACTGCCACGGATTCGCCAGGTGAGAGGGGGGATTATGAGCGACCAAGACAAGGAAAAGGAACAAGGCCAAGAACCGACTCTGTTGAATTCTGCGGTCAGGATTTTTCTCGTCGAAGACAATCCGGACCACGTTTTTATCGCGCTCACTGTAGTCAGGCAGGTGCTGGGCGACGATATCGAGCTGGTGCATGCGTCGAATGCCGACGAGGCATTGCTCATGATCGCGCAGTTCACCGAGCACGATCGCCCGGATTTGTTCCTGGTGGATTTGCGTTTGCCTGACAACGGCGGCTTCTCCGTGTTGCAGGCGACGCGGGCGAATGAGGCGCTGACGGCGGTACCGATGTTCGTTATCACCAGTTCGCTCTATGACCGCGATATTGCGGAGAGCTACCAACTCGGCGCGTCTGCGGTCCTGTGCAAGCCGCTGTCGCGGGCCAAGCTGCGCGACGAGCTGGTGCGCGTGGGCGCACTGCCGCTATCGCAGCGGCCGGCCGATCCGGCATATCGCCACTAGTCAAGCTTGATCGCATTCGCAGACGGGCTGTGAGTCGCGCAACTCATGGCCCGTTCGATTTTGCCGGCTTGACGCTCGCGCCGGCAAATAGGATTCTCGCTGACGGTCTGCCCGGCAGCAGACGAGACTTGCAATGCGGCGAAAATCATCGCACAGGAGTTGCCGTGAAACCCTACACATTCGAGCATAGTGACGCGCTGATGGAGCGCGCCAAAAGAGTTATTCCCGGCGGCATCTACGGCCATCAGGCGCCGCTGCTGCTTACCAGGGGCGCCTACCCGTCATTTTTCGCGCGCGGCGAGGGTTCCCACGTTTGGGACGTCGATGGCAATGAGTACATCGACTACATATGTTCATACGGCCCAATCGTGCTCGGCCATCGGCATCCCAAAGTCGAGGAAGCCGCGCGCCGCCAGATGGAACTCGGCAACTGCTTCAACGCGCCGGGTCCGGTGTGGGTCGATCTCGCGGAGCATCTTGTCTCGATCACGCCGTTTGCCGACTGGACGGTGTTCGCGAAAAACGGATCCGACGTATGCACCTGGGCGACCGAAGTCGCGCGTCAAGCGACCGGGCGGCCGAAAATCGCAATGTGCTCCGGCGCCTACCACGGCACCCATGCATGGTGCACGCCGCTTCCCGGCGGACTGACGCCGGAAGACCGCGCGAACATGGTTTATTTTCGATTCAACGATCTCGAGAGCCTGCGCCATGCGGTCGAGGAAAACCGCGGCAAGATCGCGGGCGTAATCCTGTCGCCGTTCAAGCACGACGCCGGACACGACTCGGAGTTGCCGGTCGAAGGATTTCTGCCGGGCGTGCGGAAAATCTGCGACGACAACGGCATGGTCTTCATCCTGGACGACGTTCGCGCCGGCTTCCGCCTGCACATGGGCGGCTCAGGCGAGTTGTTTGGCGTGCGCCCCGACCTGACGACTTACTGCAAGGCGATCGCCAACGGCTATCCGCTCGCCGCATGCCTTGGGCGCGACAGCCTCAAGCAGGCAGCGCAGGAAGTGTTCTTTACGGGATCGTACTTCACCAGCGCCGTGCCGATGGCGGCGAGCCTGGCGAACCTCAAGGAGCTGCAGGCGGGTGGCGGGATCGAGAGGATGCGCACGATCGGCGAGAAGCTGCGCACGGGTCTGCTCGCGCAGGCGCGCAGCGCCGGGTTCGAGGTGACCTACTCCGGACCGCCGGCGATGCCGTACATGACGTTCAAAGCCGACGCGGGTCATTATGATCGCGCGAAGGTTTTCTGCGGCGCATGCGCGCGCAGCGGAGTGTACGTCGCGCCTCGTCACAACTGGTTCATCTCGGCTGCGCACACCGAGCGCGACCTCGAGCAGACGTTGGCCGTCACCGAGCAAGCGTTCGAGGCCGTGCGCAAGCAATTCGGCGCATAGATCGCCGCGGAAGCATCAGGTACGCGGTACCAAAGCGGGTGAAAGGGCGCAGCAGAGTCAGCGGAACCCGCACTGCGTTTCGCCCTTCCTGTGTGAATCTTCTTCCTGGCTAGGGCGCAGGAGCTGGCCCCTGCCTGCTGCTCATCACCAGGATCCTGAACGTCCCGGCAACCGGCTTCGGCCGTGGAGGCAGCCCGCTCGCGCTCGGTGCGGGAAACGCCAGGTCCGCGGTTGGCAGATAGACCGTCCCGCTCCGTGCATCGACAGCCATCGTCCGCGCGCCCAACTCGGTCTTCACCACCTGCGCAAGCTCGAACTTGTCCGCTGACACTTCGCGAATAAACGTCAACGTCCCATCGCCGCAACTGGCGAATGCCAGCCCGTTGTAGAATGCGGTCGCGTCGACGAACGCGCCAATCGGAAAATCCGAAACGATCTTCCCGTCGTCGGCGTTCATCACGATCAGTTTGTTATTTCGACAACCCACGAACAGGCGGCGCGTCGCGCGATCCATCGACATCCCGGTCGGCCGGCGACCCGGCCCAGTCGGCCATCGCGCGACGACTTTCATCGCCTTCGTATCGACCACCGCCACTTCGTCTTTGTCTGCGATATTGACGTACACTTTGCCGTTCCCGTCCGCGACCGCGAACTCCGGCGAACCGCCCAAATCGATCGTCGCCGCCGCCTGCCCGCCGGTTGGATTCACGTCGGGCGCTATCGCAACCATCCGATGCGCATCGCCGCAGAAGACCAGCACGCGATCGCTGGCGGGGTCATAGATGATCGAGTCGGCGTCATCCGACGCCGCCACTTTGCCGATGGTCGCGTTGGTCTTCAGATCGAAGATCAGCACCGAGGCGCCCTTGCCATCGCTGATAAATCCGCGCCCCGCGTCCGCCACGAGAGCTACGCCGTGAGATCTTTGCTGTCCGCCGATATCCGCGACGGTCTTGCCCGTCAATACGTCCAACACCATCGTGTGCGTCGTGCGCGTGACGTATAGCAGCCGGCCGTCAGCGCTGAGGGTGGCGTAGTCCCATCCCCCGTCGCCGCCGACCTTCAAAGTCGACGCCAACTTATATGCGGCCGCACCCGCATCCGCCGCCAACCCCGAACCAGCCGCGAAAGCCACACCTACAACCGCGAGAACAAGAACTCGAAACGAACTCTTTTTCATATCTTCCCCACCGAAGCGAAACCGCAGGGGCTAGCCTTTGCCCCTGTCCAGTAAAAAGACCCAATCCCTCTCAGTGTCATATCTGGACCCCGGATCTTTTTTTCCACGGGTTCGTATTTCTTTCCCAATAAAATCACTCGAAAGCAAGGCGTCGTAGCTCAGAAGAATCGCGCGCGTAAAAGGTGGCGCTATAAGCAGACTTCGACCAGGCCGCGGACGGAATTGCCGAGAAAAATACGATCCGCCGACGCCAGGTCCGCCACCGTCAACACGCATTCACGCGTGCGCATCGCCTGACTATCGAGCATCCATCTTCGCAGCGTGCCATCCAGCAGCCCGCATTCGAGCGGCGGCGTAAGGATAGCCGCGCCGCGCTGGATAAACAGGTTGGTGCGCGCGCCTTCGGTAACTTCGGCGCGTTCGTTGACGAAGATGACGTCGAAGCATCCGGTGCGAGCCGACCAGGCCTTAAGCTCGGCGTCGTACAAGGCGCGCCGGGTCGTCTTATGGCGCAGGATAGGGTCCGCGCTGGAGACTGCGGTGGTGGAAATCACCGCCCGTGGCAGAGGTTGCTTATGCCCGGGTGGTTCGATTGGGGTGGCGGATACGGATAGCGTGCCGTCCGGCGCCAGTATCAATCGAATTTTCCAGAACGGCTCGGCGGACAGGTTACCAGCGGATTCTTGCAGGGTGCGGGTGACCTCGGCCAAGTTGCAGAGAAAGCCCATCCAGGCCGCCGACGCCGCCAGCCGCCGCAGATGGTATTGCAGGAGCACATAGCCGGACGACTTCGTCCAGAGGATGGTTTCAATCAGGCTGAATTCCACGTCATCGGCCATATCCTTTCACTCGCGGGTCAGCGCAATCGCGCGCATCGGCGCCTGGGCTTTCAGCAGCGCCTCCTCGAGCTCGCGCGCGGGTTCCGAGCCGACCACGACGGCGCCCCCGACGCCGATCGAAATCGCGCCGTCGGCGACAACGATCGTGCGAATAACAATTGAAAAATCCGCCGCGCCGGAAATCGAAAGAAACCCCAGGGCGCCGGAATAAATTCCCCGCGCCTGGTTCTCGAGGCGATCGATGATCTCCATGGTCCGAAGTTTCGGCGCGCCGGTCATGGAACCACCCGGAAACGCGGCCCTTAAACAGTCGATCGCGGTCACCCCTGGCCGCAGGCATCCGCGCACCGTGCTCACCAACTGATGCACGGTGGCGTAGCTCTCGACTTCCATCAGGCGCGGCGCCTCGACCGTGCCGATCTTGCAGACGCGGCCCAGATCGTTGCGGATCAAGTCCACGATCATGAGGTTCTCGGCGCGCTCCTTTTCGCTGGATTGCAGGTCCCGGCGAATGCGTTCGTCGTCGGCAGGGGTACGCCCGCGCGGCGCGGTGCCCTTTATCGGCCGCGATTCGACATTGCCGGCGCTATCGATTTTGACAAAGCGCTCGGGCGACGCGCTCAGGATCGACAGCCCCGGAAAACTGAGAAAGGCCGCGTACGGCGCGGGGTTGATCGTGCGCAGCACGTTGTAAGTGGCCAACGGCTCGATTCGCGCCTGCGGGAATATTTTATTGGTCAGGCAGATTTCGTAGGATTCGCCGCGGCGCAACTCGTGCAGGCATCGTTCGATCAGCTTCAGGTACTCCGGCGGCGAATGCTGATAGCGCATCGCGATCGCGATCTCCGGGCGGGCGAACGCGGGCGCGCCAGGCCCGGCCGGGAGGCCGCGCAGATGCGCCTCGATCGCATCGAACCAGCACTCGCTCTCATCGGCGCCATCTCCGGCGGGCGCCAGGCAGACCAGATAGGTGACGGCGGCCAGGTGATCGATTGCGATCAGCCGGTCGGCGAATAGAAAGTAAGCATCGGGAGTGGCCGACTTGTAGGCGAAGCCGGCGCCGCATTCCCGCTTCAGTTCATAGCCAAAGTAGCCTACAAACCCGCAGGTAAAATCAAAGGGCAAATCGGCGGGAGCAATGCGCACCTGCTCGATAAATTCCCGCAGGTACTCAAACACACTCTGGCCGATCCGGCGCAGGCCTGATGAATCGGCGACGGTGACTGTACGACTGTGAGTATCGTACATGACTCTGAAACTGTAAGGACCCGAACCATCACCAAGGAAGGAGAAGCGCGACAGGCCGGGAACGATCAGGCTGCTATCGAGCCAGAATGCGCTTGGCGAACGGCTATAAGTGGCGGCAAACACGGCTTGCGCGTCGGGACAGATATCGAGACGTCGCGAGCGAAGCTGAAACTTCGGATGGTGATCCGCAGTCGGCTCGGCCCCCGGCGGGAGCGGAGACTTTGCGGGCGGAGAAGACGGCTGGGAACGGCATTTGCGGGTCTGTTTGAAGGAATGGGACAGGTCGCGAAAATTCGCCAAAATCCGATGGCCATAGTCGCTGCAGATCGATTCGGGATGAAATTGAATGCCCCAGATCGGCCGATCCCGGTGACGGATGCCCATCACCACGCCGTCGCCGGTCCAGGCAATCGCCGCCAGAGGCGCCGGGATGGGCGGCACGACGCATAGCGAATGATAGCGGACGGCGGAAAAGGGGGAAGGCACGCCCGCGAACAGAGGATCGCCATGGTGATAGACTTGGGCGACCCGGCCGTGCATCGGCTCCGGCGCAAGCGCGACGGCGGCGCCAAAGGCATCGCCGATTCCCTGATGACCAATGCAGACGCCGAGGATCGGCGCCTCGGCAAACAGGATCGCGTCGCGGGAGACGCCGAAGTCGCGGTGGTTTTGAGGGCATCCGGGCCCCGGCGAAATAACGATATTGTCGAAGCGGTAATTTTTCAGATCGTCCCAGGCAAGCTGATCGTTTTTTATGACGATGGGTTCCTGTCCGTTTACCTGCGCTATGAGCTGAAACAGGTTGAACGTGAAGGAATCGTAATTGTCGATCAGAAGAGTTTGAATCATTTCGCGCCGCCACTGAGATTGCGTTCGCTCCCGCCGAAGGTGGAAGCATCGATCGTGAAGCGGCGGGAGGCAAGGCATCGATCGGCGTTCTGGACGGCCGGGGCTGGTCTGGGCGGACCGAAGCCGAGTTGCAGCTTGCCGAGGGAGGCCATTCGGTCTACGGTCTACAAGGATCGGAGAAGCAATACGACAATCCCAGGTTGTTGTTTTTTGGCTAACGTCAATCAGGGAACAATTTAGCGCATGGCCTTCAGGAGGAAGACATGAAATCAGGACTCCGCATCGCGGTTGCTGCTACCAGTATGCTCTTCTTGAGTTGTTGGTCATTGACGGCGCACGCCGAGGATAGCAAGTACACCGTCAAGACAGGCTATCTGACTTGTCACGAAGCCTCGGGATGGGGATTTGTGTTCGGATCTTCGCGCGACCTCAAATGCTCATACTCGTCCAACGGCGGAAGAACCGAATACTACAGCGGAAGCATCTCGAAGTTCGGCGCAGATATCGGCTATCTGAAATCATCGGTGATCTTGTGGGCGGTCGCCGCACCGACCAAGGATATCAAGCCCGGGGCCTTGTCCGGGCACTACGGCGGTGTGACCGCGAGCCTCACGCTCGGCGCAGGCGGGGGCGCAAACGTCCTGATCGGAGGCTTCGATCAGTCGATCGCGCTTCAGCCGGTATCAGTCGAAGGGCAGAACGGACTTAACGTCGCGGCCGGAGTCGCGGAACTCACGCTCAACTACCGCGGCGAGAAAGAACCGCGCTGAACAATTCTGCCAACGCACGTGAGATCAATCGGGGCGCCGGCGAAATCCGGCGCCTGATTGTCACGCGAGATTAATTCGCGCGAGTTTCACGTGAAGCCGCGATTAAGCGTCCGGGATCGGGAGATCGCGCAGTCATTGACACTGGCGATCCGGACCTTTTAGCCAATGCCACTTCGCATCAGGCTTTTGCGCGGATGTGCCGCGGGCCGCCGAGTCACCGGGCCCGCGTTTCGGTGTTACGGGTTCATGCATCGCGAATCCAGAGTATAGTTCGCGAGATTGGCTGAGCCGAGACAAAACGCCCCTTTGGTTATGGTAGTAACTATGATCGACGATCCAAAGATACATTCGCTGACCAGTACTGATATCGTAACTCTCGAAGAATAGGTGCGGAAAATTACTATCCCACGAGCAGCAAGAAAGGCTTCGATGAGGAATCAGGAGTAATCACTATGAAGAGACAGATAGGCAGTGCAGCGGCGTTGATTGGTATCGCATTCCTGCTCGGTACCGCGGTCGTCGGATGCGAAAAGGAAACTACTACGACAGTCCCCGTAGCCGGCGAACAAGGCCCCCCAGGAGCACCGGGCGCTCCCGGCGCAGCCGCTCCGGCGCAGGGCTCGGAGAAAACCTCGGAGTCATCGACCACGACTACGAACAATAACAATCCGGGTGGCTCTACCACGACCACCGACAAAAGCTCGAGCCAAAAGACAAACTAATCGCTTCGGAACAATCGGGGGCGGCTCGGTATCGGGCCGCCCTCATCTTGCCCGCCTGATCGAGTAATTCACGCTGTCAGCCAAGCGCCGTTTGCGTGCGATACGACCGGCGTTGTAATGAATCAATTACATTTGCCTGCACGGACTGCGCATATTAGGAGATTCACAATGCCCGGATACACCATGACTATCGACGGCCAGTCGGTGAAGGGATCGAAATCCACCGGCGTGATCAATCCCGCCACCGGAAAGGTCTTCGCCGAGGTTCCCGATTGCACCAAGGCCGAACTCGATCAGGCGATGTCCGCCGCGCAGCGTGCGTTTCCCGCCTGGAGCAAGGACATCAACGCGCGGCGCAAGGTCCTCAACGAATGCGCGGCCGCATTGCAACAACCGCCTGAAGGGCTGGCGCGGACTCTGACCCAGGAGCAGGGCAAGCCGCTGGACAAGGCGGGGCAGGAAATCGTGGGCACCTCGATGTGGTGCGCATACACGGCGATGCTCGATTTGCCCAGCGAGATACTCCAGGACACGGCGCAGGGCAAAATTGAAATAAAGCGCAAACCGCTCGGCGTCGTCGCCGCGATCACGCCGTGGAATTACCCGCTGATGCTGGGGATGTGGAAGATCGCGCCGGCGCTGCTCGCCGGCAATACCGTCGTGCTGAAGCCCTCGCCGTTCACGCCGATCACCACGCTGATGCTTGGCGAGATCCTGCGCGACATTGTTCCGCCCGGAGTCCTCAACGTGGTATCGGGCGGCGACGCGCTCGGTGCGTGGATGACCAGTCATCCGGCGCCGAGAAAGATTTCATTCACCGGCTCGGTTGAGACCGGCAAGAAGGTGGCTGCGGCAGCCGCGCCGGATCTGAAGCGGGTTACGCTCGAGCTCGGCGGCAACGATGCCGCGATCATTTTGTCGGACGTGGATCCGGCGGCGGTAGCGCCGAAGATTTTCTGGGGCGCGTTCGAGAACTCCGGGCAGATCTGCAGCGCGATCAAGCGGGTGTACGTTCCAGAAAAGATGTACGCCGCGTTGCTCGAGAAGCTTGGCGAGCTCGCGCGCGGGGTCAAGGTGGGAAACGGGCTCGAGGCCGGGACCCAGCTCGGTCCAATCAACAACAAGCCCCAGTTCGAGCGGGTGACTGAGCTGGTCGAGGACGCCAGGAAGCACGGCGCCAAGATTGTCTCCGGCGGCGCGCGCGTGGGCAAGGAAGGTTACTTCTTCGCCCCCACGATCGTCGGAAACATTTCCGATGGCGTGCGGCTCGTCGATGAAGAACAGTTCGGCCCCGCGCTTCCGGTCATTCCCTACAAGGATGTCGACGATGCGGTCCGCCGTGCGAACGCGACCCATTACGGGCTGAGCGGTTCGGTATGGTCCAACGATTCGGCGCGCGGCGCTGAGGTGGCGTCGCAACTGGAGTGCGGTTCGGCCTGGGTCAATCAGCATGTTGCGATCGCACCGAATCTTCCGTTCGGCGGAGCCAAGTGGTCCGGGATTGGCGTGGAGAACGGCCCCTGGGGTCTGCTCGGCTTTACGGAAATCCAGGTGGTTAACTCGGTCAAGCTGTGAGGCGCGCGCATCGAAGACATCTTATAATGTATTAAGAACTGTCACCTTCGCGGTATCCTGAAATTCGAGCGATACCCCAGGGACGGCGTTTTTCTGAAATGGGACACTACGACGACTATAAGCGGCGAGTCCTGCGCATCAGCCAGCGGCTGTCCGCCGACGGTTACTTCGGATCGAAGTCCGGCAGCGGGGGCAACGTCTCGATGCTCGTCGATGGCGGTGACGCCGTCGTCGTCACGCCGTCGCACCTGCGGTACGACGTGATGACGGTCGAGGACGTCTGCGTCGTGGACTTCGACCTCGCTCGAATCGAGGGCGCGCGCAAACCGTCGATCGAAACTCCGATGCACGTAGCGACATACAAAGTGCGCGCGGACGTGAGCGCCGTCATTCATACCCATCAGGCGTTCGCGAGCGCACTCAGCGTGCTGAACCAGCCGATCCCGCCGCTGTTCGACGAAGTCACGCTGGCGATTGGCAATACCGTCGACATCGTGCCCTACGCCCTGTCAGGCTCGCGCGAACTGCACGACAACGTCGCGCGCAAGCTCGCCAATCGATGCCATTGCTACATAATTCAGAATCACGGCGCGCTTTGCATCGGCGCCGATCTCGACGAGACTTTCACTTTTGTGGAGTTGCTCGAGAAGTCCGCCACCATCTATATGCAAGCGCTGGCGACCGGCAAGCCGGTGACCGTTCTCCCTGAAAAGACCGTCGCGCAGCTTCACTCCGCGATGATCGCGCGCCAGGATCGCGAAATCGCGCGCAAGCAGGAACGCCACGTCACGCGGATGAAAGTCGTCCCCGAAGCGGAGCCGAGTCACTGATGAGCGGCCCAGCGGTGACGCTCGGCGCACACATCCTCGACATCCTCGGCCGCTACGTGACTCATATCCCCGAGGGGCAAGGCAGCGTGTTGCTCGACGAGATTCGGCTCGCACCGGCTGGGTCTGCGGCGGCCACGGCAGTTGGCTTGGCGAAATTGGGACTCTCAGTTGCGACGGTGGGCGCCGTCGGCGACGATGCCTTGGGAGACGTGCTTATCCGCGCGTTGAACGGCTTCGGCGTCGATACCAGCCACGTTATTCGCAAGCCCGCCGTCCAGACCTCGGCCAGCATCCTGCCGATAAGGCCAAACGGCGATCGGCCTGCGCTTCATGCGATCGGAGCCAACGCCTGCTTTGCGATCGACGACGTACCATGGCCGTTGATCGAGAGCGCGGCGCATCTGCATCTCGGCGGCAGCGATTCGATGCGCGGACTCGGGCGCGATGGAGCCGCGCAGATACTCCGGCGCGCACGCGACAGCGGCGCGACCACCAGCATGGACATCCTGAGCGAAGGCTCGCCCAAGCTCCTCGCCATCCTGAAGCCGTGCCTGCCATTCGTTGATTGGTTCATGCCCAACGCCGATCAAGCTTGCAAGCTCACGGGATCACACGCACCCGAAGAGGCAGCCCGGCACCTGCTCGGCCTCGGCGTGCGCGGAGTTGTGCTCACGATGGGCGGCGGCGGCAGCCTGCTGACGACCGCGCGCGAGAAGCTGCATCTGGCGGCGCACGATATTGCGGTAGTCGATACGTCGGGATGCGGCGACGCGTATTGCGCCGGCTTCATTCGCGCGATCCGGCTGGGTTGGCCGCCGTCGGAATGCATGAAGCTGGGCAATGCCGCGGCAGCTCTGGTGGCGCAAGGCCTGGGCTCGGACGCCGGCATCCGCGATTTGGCCGAAACCGTCCGCTTCATGCGCGACACTCCCCTGCGTTCGAGCTGACGCAGCCTGAAATGTATATTTGCGACTGACTATTGGAGTGGCTAATCAGCCCGGATATGGATAGCCATTCGCGAGCGCCCTGGCCAGCGACGCATCATAGCCATATATGTCATCGAAGAAGCGGACTTCGCCATCCGGCTCTACTACCGCCGTACTATAGAGAATTAGTACCGGAATAGGCTTGTCGAGATTCACTTGTATGGTGGTATCGCCGTTCATCGTGGCGCGAATTTTGTCCACCGTCCACTCGGGTTTGTCGCGCAGCACCCACGCCGCCAGAGCGACCGGATCTTCGACCCGGATGCATCCGTGACTGAAGTCGCGGCGAGAACGCGCGAACAGTTCCTGCTCCGGCGTGCCGTGCATGTACACATTGTATTGATTGGGGAATATGAACTTGACCAGGCCGAGTGCATTCTTGGGTCCAGGCAGTTGTCGAGCGCTCAGTGCGCCGGAACGAAGTCCGCTGATGACCTCGTCCGACGCCGGCGATGAAGGGACAACGTCGCCGCTTCCATCAACTACTTCGAATCCATGATCTGCCAGATAATCGGGATCGCGGCGAGTCTTTGGCGCCAGCTCGTTGCGCTGGATCGACAGCGGAACAAGCCAATATGGGCGGAAGATTACATACTTCATGTCCTCCGCGAACACGGGCGTCTGCGTCCGCATCGCCCTGCCGACGACTACTTTCATCGTCAGGAAGTTGGCCGGCTGACGGCGCATCGTACGCAGCCGAAATTCGGGGATGTTGACGACGATTGGCGGCTCGGGGAAGTCCGGCGGTATCCAGCGATATCGTTCCAGCGTGAGTTGGAGCTGTCGCACGCGGGTTTTGAGCGGCACGTTCAATTGGGTCACCGTGCCTTTACCCAACACACCGTCGATATCGAGGCCATGGCGACCTTGGAAATGTTTCACGGCGCCGACGACGGCGCCGTTGTAAACAGTCGAGTCGGCGGGCACGCCGGCATTGGATGGAAGGTCGCCGAGCTGACGCAATCGCGCGGCCAGCTCAGCCATCGACGCGAAGGAATTTCCGGGGCGCACGCCCTTTTGCGGTACAGGCACGAGCGGAGCATCGCCCGCGCTCGCCATCTTCAAATAGGTGAGGAGCGCATCTTCGGCCCGCCGATAACCATCATAATTCGGTTCGACTTTCGCGATCACCGCGGGAACATCCAGCGCCGGAAGAACTTGCGTCCTAAGCAATTCGGCCAAGTCATACTGTGCGGGTCCAACGACCAGGCCGAACTTGAAGTGTTGCGGGTTGATCCTTCCGACATGCAGGGCGGAAATGTAGCGCATCGCGCAGACCGTCAGCGCCAGATCGATATGTGCAAGGTCGGTGTCGGATGCTTTCGGCACCGACGGTTGGAGCTTGGCCAATCGCGCGTCCCATCGCGATGCATCGTAGTCGTCGGGGTTGAGGCCCTTCGAAGAAGCATTCTGAAAGAGCAGTATCATCGAGAGGGCTTGAGGGCTGGCGTTGCCGTTTTGGATCCAGCCCAGCGAATTGCCACCCGAGTCGTAGAATTTTTTTGCATCGTCGCGATAGTCAGTGAATTTGGGCCAGCGCAAGTCTGGCAGTGTGCCTGCGGCGATCAGAGCGCCGAGATCACCCGGGCCTTGAGCTGCGGCGGCGCTGGCAGGTGGGGCCGCGTTGGGCGTCGGAGTCGCCGCGGGAGAGCCGGCGGCGAAGGCCACGCTGGCCGCGGCGCCGCAGCACAGTGCTGCGATCAACGCCGCCAACGCGGATTTGTGAATCTTCATGCTTGCCCGCCCCGCGCGATGACACTGTACATAGGTTGCGCACCGATTCGCCGCAAGAGCGGGGCGATGAACCTATCGATCGGTTGCGGGGCGCTTTCGCGCGGCCGGCTCATCATGCTTTAGATACAGATTCAGGCGAAGGATTGAGCGTACCGAAAAAGAGACGAGAGAAATATGACTCCGAACAGTCTTCTGATCGCCAACCGCGGTGAGATCGCAATTCGCATCATCCGTGCGGCCGCCGAGATGGGCATCCGCACCGTGACCGTTTTCCCGGACGACGATTCCGCGTCGCTGCACACGCGAAAGGCCGACGAGGCGCTTCGTCTAAGCGGCGCGGGCGCGGCCGCGTACCTCGATGGAGAACAGATTATCGCGCTCGCCAAAGAGGCGGGCTGCGATGCGATCCATCCCGGCTACGGCTTTCTCAGCGAGAACGCCGGCTTTGCGCGGCGATGCGCAACCGAGGGCATCACGTTCGTGGGACCGCGAGCCGAGATACTGGAACTTTTCGGCGACAAGGTGCAGGCGCGGCGGCTGGCCGAGCGATGCGGCGTGCCAATCCTGCGCGGCACCTCGGGGCCGACGAGCCTCGATGAAGCGCGGCGCTTTTTTTCGTCGTTGGGCGACGGCGCTTCGATGATGATCAAAGCGGTGGCAGGCGGCGGCGGCCGCGGCATGCGCGCCGTCTCGCGCATCGATGAAATCGAGAAAGCATACAAACGCTGTCAGTCCGAGGCGCGCGCGTCATTCGGCAACGGCGACGTATACGTCGAGCAGTTGATGCCGCGCGCGCGTCATATAGAAGTGCAGATCATCGGGGATGGATCGGGCAACGTCAGCCACCTCTGGGAACGCGAATGCAGCATCCAGCGCCGCAATCAGAAGATCGTGGAGATAGCGCCGAGCCCGGGACTGGAGCCGGCGCTGCGCGATCGGCTGACGGCGGCCGCGGTGCGGATGGCCAAGGAGGTGCGTTACGACAACCTCGGCACGTTCGAGTTTCTGGTCAATAGCGACGCATCCGCGAAGAATGACGAGGCGAGCTTTGCGTTCATCGAGGCCAACCCGCGGCTCCAAGTCGAGCACACCGTCACCGAAGAGGTGACGGGCATCGATCTGGTCAAGCTGCAAATTCAACTGGCGGCAGGCCGCTCGCTCGCTGAGCTGGGGATGCAACAAGCGGACATTCCCAAACCGCGCGGGTTCGCGATGCAGGTGCGAATCAACATGGAATCGATGCGCGCCGATGGCAGCGCGAAACCGGCGGGCGGGACGATCACCGCGTTCGAGGCGCCGTCGGGACCGCGCGTGCGGACCGATTCGTTCGCCTACGCGGGATACACGACGAGCCCGAACTTCGATTCGCTGCTCGCCAAACTCATTGCGCATTCGCACTCGGCGGATTTCGCCGACGTGGTGGCGAAAACATATCGCGCTCTCTGCGAATTCAGAATCGAGGGTGTGCCGACCAACATTGGATTCCTGCAGAGTTTGTTGCAGCATCCCGAGTTCATCGCGAATCGTGTTTACACGCGCTTCGTCGAGGACAATATCGCGGCGCTGGTTGGCGGTGCAGAATCCGGGCATCAGCGGCTGTTCTTCGAGCATAAAGCGCCGGCTCCCACAGCGGGCGCCGAGCATGCCGGCGCACGGCGCGCAGGAGCAAAGATCGACGCGAGCGATCCGCTGGCAGTGCTCCATCATGGCAAATCCGGGAGCATCGCGCCGTCGCCATTGGCGGCTTCCACCACCGCCGTGACATCACAAACGCACGAGATCAAGGGGCCTGAGAACACGGTCGCGATCGAGGCTCCGATGCAGGGCACGATCGTTTCCGTCGATGTCAGCGAAGGCGACCGGGTACATCGCGGCCAGCAACTGTTCGTCATGGAAGCGATGAAAATGGAGCACGTCATCGGGGCAGATAAGAGCGGGATCGTGCGGCGCATCACGGTGGCCAAGGGCGACGCAATCTTCGAAGGACATCCACTTGCTTTTATCGAGGAGGCCCAAGTCGAAACGACGGATCGCGCCGCGGCGGAAGAGGTGGACCTGGATCGCGTGCGCCCCGATCTTGCGGAAGTGGTCGAGCGTCATGCGCTTGGACTCGACGCCGCGCGGCCCGACGCGGTCGCGCGCCGCCGCAAGACCGGGCAGCGCACCACTCGCGAAAATATCGACGACCTGTGCGACCCGGGTACCTTCGTCGAGTACGGTCCGCTGGTGATCGCGGCGCAGCGGCGGCGGCGCACAGTCGAGGACCTGATCAAGAACACGCCGGCCGATGGAATGGTCGCCGGAATCGGACGCGTCAACGGCGACCTGTTCGAGGAATCCAAAGCGCAATGCATCCTCATGTCATACGATTACACCGTGCTCGCAGGAACGCAGGGGGCACAAAACCATCGCAAGAAAGACAGGATGTTCGAAATCGCGCAGAAGTCGCGCATCCCGGTGGTGTTCTTCACCGAGGGCGGCGGCGGACGTCCCGGCGATACCGATGGGCTTGGCGTGGCGGGACTCGACTGCCTGGCGTTCAACTACTGGGGAAAGTTGAGCGGCCTGGTGCCGCTGGTAGGTATCAACTCGGGCAGGTGCTTCGCCGGCAATGCAGCATTGCTCGGATGCTGCGATGTAGTAATCGCCACCAAGGGATCTAACATCGGGATGGGTGGTCCCGCGATGATCGAAGGCGGCGGACTGGGTATCTTTCGACCGGAAGAAGTAGGACCGATGGACGTGCAAGTGGCTAATGGCGTGGTGGACATTCCGGTCGCCGACGAGGCCGAGGCAGTGCTAGTGGCCAAGAAGTACCTATCGTACTTCCAGGGAGAGGTGCGCGGCTGGGAATGCGCCGACCAGCGTTTGTTGCGCACAATCATTCCCGAGAATCGACTTCGCATCTACGATGTCCGATCGGTCATCGAGACTCTGGCCGATACCGGATCGGTGCTCGAGCTACGTCGGCAGTTCGGCCCCGGGATGGTGACGGCGTTGACCAGGATCGAAGGACGTCCGGTCGGACTGATCGCCAACAACCCGGTTTATCTCGCGGGCGCAATCGACAGCAACGGCGCCGACAAGGCCGCGCGGTTCATGCAGCTTTGCGACGCGTTCGACATTCCGCTGGTGTTCCTGTGCGATACTCCCGGCATCATGGTTGGCCCGGAGGTCGAGAAGACGGCGCTGGTGCGGCATGCGGCGCGGATGTTCGTGACCGGCGCGAACATCAGCGTGCCGTTTTTTACGATCGTGCTGCGCAAGGGCTACGGACTGGGCGCGCAGGCGATGGCGGGCGGCAGCTTCAAGGCGCCATTTTTCACCGTCGCGTGGCCCACCGGAGAGTTCGGCGGCATGGGGCTGGAGGGAGCGGTGAAGCTCGGCTATCGCAACGAACTCGCAGCGGTTACGGAACCCGGAAAGCGCAAAGCACTGTTCGACGAAATGGTGGAGCGGATGTATCGCCACGGGAAAGCGGTGAACACCGCGACGCACTTCGAGATCGATGACGTCATCGATCCGTTCGACTCGCGCAAATGGATCGCTGCGGGTCTGCGCTCGACGCCGCCGAACGCGCCGCGCACCGGCAAGAAGCGGCCCAACGTCGATAGCTGGTGACAGGCGCCACGATAACGGTGTTTGCCGCGATCCAATCGCGCGTTTAGGTTCCTGACGGCACGCGCGCAATTTTTGCATTTCAAGCGAGGTGCACTAAGCTGAGAGCATGAACCGAATATCGACTCTGTTGATCGCAGTTGCGCTTCCAATCGCTTTCGCTGCTCCAACGATCGCGCAGGAAGGAAAAACGCTGGGTACCGTCGTCAACGGAAATACCACGACCACGTTCAAGGCCGCCGACACTGGCGATATCGACACGCAAAAGCTCAAGACCTGGAACGCTTTCGCGGCCGGGCATCGGAAGGTCGCAAGCGAACTCGCCCACAATTCCGCGCTGATCAATGACGACGGCTATGCGAAGAAGCATCCGCAACTCGGCGCGTTCTTCTCGGCGCATCCGGATATTCGCCAGGCAATGACGGCGAATCCCGGCAACTACGTTGCGATTCCGCCGCGTCCCGGCGAATAGCCGCGCTCGCTCCGCGGTCTGATTCGATCGGCCAGCCTGCGGCGGCCATCGTCCCGGACTCGCGCGATTGGCGCCTACGCCGCGTACCACCGCTGCCAGATGAATCACGATTTCCGGGCGTGCGTGAGCGTACATCGGCACGACTGCGTCACGCGGGGGCGGGGTTGGATCAGAAAAACCAGCCCACTGGACGCAGAGGTCCCCTCACTCGCCGCTGCGTTCTCGTACCGTGCGGCGGGCGAAGCCTTTGGAGCGGCGCTTCTTGACCTTGACCGCTTCGGTCTGTCGCGTCTCGGCGAAATCGATCATCGCCTGCTGGCAGGCCGGGGATGCGTCCGCGGCCGCGGTCCTGACGTAGGCGCCGTCGGCCAGCATTTCCCACTGGCATCGATTGGGCCGCAACTGGAGGTCGAGCACGATGCGCAACTCCTTGCGCAGTTGGGGGTCCTCGACCGGCGCGACGACTTCGACGCGACTTTCAAGATTGCGCTTCATGCAATCGGCGGAGCCGATGAAAAACTCCTCCGCTCCGCCATTGCGAAAATAAAAGATGCGGCCGTGTTCGAGGAACCGGCCAACAATGCTCACCACGCGCACGTTTTCCGACAGCCCCTGGATTCCCGGGCGCAGCCTGCAGGTGTCGCGGACTATCAGGTCAACCTTCACGCCCGCCTGCGAGGCGCGATAAAGCGCGCGCGTTATGTCCACGTCCTCGAGCGCGTTCATCTTGAACTGAATCAGCCCGGGTGATGCGGCCGAGCTGAGCTTGATTTCGCGCTCGATTCGCGCGAGCAGCGCGCGTTTGAGCACGGTCGGAGCCGGCAGGATCTTGCGATAGGGACGATCCGGCATATAGCCAGTCGTCAGGTAGTTGAACAGTTCGGTCAGGTCTTCACCAATAGTATTATCGCAAGTAAGTAGTCCGTAGTCGGCATAAAATCTCGCCGTCCCGGGATGATAGTTGCCAGTGCCGATGTGCGCGTAACGGCGCAGGCCGTTGTAGTCCTGGCGAACAACCAAGATTACCTTGCTGTGAGTCTTCAGGCCCACGACGCCATAGGTTACGTGAATTCCGAATTCCTCGAGCCGGGTCGCAAACTGGATGTTCGCAGCCTCGTCGAAGCGCGCCTTCAACTCGACCACCACCGCCACCTGCTTGCCGTTGCGCGCCGCGTCACACAGGTAGCCGATGATTTTCGAATCGGGCGACGTACGATACAGCGTCATCTTGATCGCGCGGACCTTCGGGTCGTCCGCGGCTTCGCGCAAAAACCGCTCCACCGACGTCGAGAACGACTCGTACGGATGCAGCAGCAGGAACGGACCAGCGTCGCGAATGACGTGGAAGATGCTGCGCCCGACGGTGAGGCGCGGGTGATCCACCGGGTGATGCGGCGGATCGTGCAGCGCAGGCGCGTCGATCGCCGCAAGCTCTCCCAGGTCGCGCATCGAGAGCATCCCGTCCACTTCGAACACGTCGGCGCGTTCGTCCAGTCCAAGTTCCGCGGCCAGCATTCCGCGATGAACCGGATTAATTCCGGTCAGCACTTCGAGCCGCACGATTGGCGCGAACCGGCGGTCGCGCAGCTCGGATTCGATCAGCGCCAGCAAGTCGTCGGCCTCGTCCTCGTCGCGTTCCGTGTTGGCGTTGCGCGTCACCCGAAAAAGCTCGTACGAGTCGATCAGCATCGAGGGAAACAGCAGATCGAGATTGTTCGCGACGACATCCTCGAGCCGGACAAAATCACTTTGATTTCCGACCCGCAGAAAACGCGGGATTCCGAAACCGATCGGCACTTTCACCCGCGCCATCAAAGGGTCCGAGTCGTTCTGGTAACGCGCCGTGACCAGCAGGTTGAGTGACAGATTCGAGACGAACGGGAACGGATGCGCAGGATCCATCGCCTGCGGCGTCACCAGCGGAAAAATGTTCTTGTAGTAATAGTCGCGAATCGACTTGCGCTCGTCGGCCGAGAGGCTGGCGTACAGACGCACGCGAATGCCGTAGTTCTCGAGCTGGCTGAGAATTCGCGGACCAAGCTCGCGCTGCCGCTGCTCGAGCTCGCGCACCACCATGTAACACTCCGCGATCTGTTGTTGCGGCGTGCGCCCGTCAACCGTCAGCTCGTGCATCCCCGCGACCACCTGCTGCTTCAGGCCGCCGATGCGCTTCATGAAAAACTCGTCGAGGTTGGACGCGGTGATCGCCAGAAACTTGAGCCGTTCGAGCAGCGGATTTCGTTCGTCTTCCGCTTCGTGCAGAACGCGCCGATTGAACGCGAGCCAGGTGAGCTCGCGATTGAGGAACAGGTCGGGCGACGTAAGCTCCTTGTCGATTCGCGCCGTCGGCGCCTTCTCGGCCGCCGTAAGCGGCCGGTCAACCACAGTCGCCACTGCCGACGGATCGCCCGCTCCTCCATTTTGAGTCGCCCGCGCATCCGCAACGGTCGTCGCCGCAACTATCCCGGGAGTATCCGCCTGGTTCCCCATATGCTCATCCGGTCCCATCCTGCCCCAAGCATTCTAGCCGCCCGCGCGACCTATTGCCTATCCCGGTCCCCGCCGAGAAATAGTTGAGTATTTCCGCGGTGTTATACCATGTTGATTTGTTATCGATGTGCCGATTGTGCGATTGTTCTGACTGGCTTTTCACCCCGGTGCCAGGATGAACGATTATTTGTATGAAGTCGCAAGCCGGCTCGTCGAGTTCGACACGGTCAGCGCAAAAAGCGATATCGACGCGATGGAATACATCGCAACCGAACTCAGACCGCGGGGATTCAACACCACGCTTCAACCGATCGAGTTGTTCGGAGTCCCGCAGGCCAACCTGGTCGCATGGGTTGGACCGCCGCGCGCCGACGGCCTGATAATTTCAGGTCACGTGGACACCGTCCCCTACGACGGACAGCCGGGATGGGAGCGGGAGCCGCTCAAACTCGAACCCGCAGGGGAAAGAATTTACGGCCGCGGCGCCACCGACATGAAAGGATTCATCGCGCAATGCCTCGACGCGGCGCGCACCCTCGATTCAGCCAGGCTCAAACGCCCCCTGGTATTCGTGTTCACCGCGAGCGAGGAAGTCGGTTGTCTCGGTGCTCATAGTGTCGCGCCTGCGCTCAAACAAATTCTGGGCGACACGCCGGTCCCGCGGCTGGCGTGGATCGGCGAGCCGACCTCCTACGCAGTATGTCACGCGCACAAGAGCATCGTTGCGTTCGACGTAAGCGTCCGCGGCATCGGCGGCCATAGCGGCGCACCGGCCAGGGGCGTCAACGCGATCGCGGTGATGGCCCGCGTGATCGACACGATCGGCCGTCTTCAGCAGGAGCTCGCGGCGCGCCGGCCTGCTCAATATGCGGCGATTTTTCCCGACGCGCCGTACGACGTGCTGAATTTTGGAACGGTGCAGGGCGGAATCGCCCTCAACATGATCGCCGAGGAATGCAAGCTGCGCGTCAGCTATCGCACGCTGCCCAACGCCGATCCGCTCGGCGTTTACCGTGAGATCGGGCGCCGGCTCGACGCGCTCGACGGCCACGACTATGCGGGCCGCGAGCATCGCGCGAAAATTGAAATCGGACTTTTGAACGTCGTGCCTCCGCTGGACTCGCCGCGCGGCACGGCTCTGGAAGCCGCGTTGTTCGACGCAACCGGCGCGAACACGTCGGGCGGCGCGGTCTACGCCACCGACGGCGGATGGTTCACCGGCTCGGGGATCACGTCGCTCATCTGTGGGCCCGGCGATCTCGAGCAGGCGCATCAGCCCAACGAGCACATCCGCCGCGACGCCTTCGAACGCGGCCCGGCGATGATTCGCCAAGTCGTCGAACGCCTGTGCTGCGCCGCACAAATGTCCCTCTAACCGTTCTAACAGAGCCCTTCGACTTCGTTCAGGGTAATCTCCGCCCGCATCTTTGTCTTAACATTGGGTGCAGGGGTCACCCCTGGCCGTTGGCACGGCTGGCCAGTATTAATTCGCAGGGGTCACCGCTGCCATCGCATAGTCGCGAGAAGATGCGCCGCGCAGATTTTCGCGTCTTCTCACTGCGGGTGCAGGGGCCGCAGCCCCTGCCGCCCACCGCGCAGGTGATTCTTCCTTCATGCCGCGCGCGACAACGGAGCGCGGCCTTTGCTACGTGCCGGCGGGCTTGGTGAACGGCAGTTCCCATTTTATCCCGCCGTATAGCGCTCGGCGGGGGCCGTATTGGGCCGCAAATACTCCGATGCCCGTGCCGCTGCGAATCTGGTAAGTACGATCGTTCATATTCACGATCGCGGTGCGAAATTCGAGCACGCCGTAATTGTTGGGTACGGTCACGCGCCGCGAGATGCCCGCATCGACCTGGATATAGAACGGCAGGTTCCCCGTATTCGCGAATCCGCTTCTAAGTCCGCTTCCGTAAATCCCATCGATGCTGAACATCCATCCGCGCCAGTTGTAGGCGGCGCCGGCGGAATCGGTGAATGTCTGGTCGTGATCCAGAAAGACATAGTGACTACTGATGTACCCAAGCTCGGCGCGCGTGAAATTGAATTGGCCCGATTCCACCTGCGTCCCCTGCGCGACGCTATAGGCGAAGTTATTGTAGGCGTAAAAACTTTCGTGAGTGTATGAACTCGTGAACTCGACTCCCCAAACGCGCCCCTTCGCGTAGTTGAAGGTTTCGAAGATCAGCGCCGGCCCGAACTGTCCCTCGTCGATTAGGTCAGCGGCTTTCTTGTAATAGGAATCGATGCCGACATTCAGCCCGGGAATAATGTCCTGCGTCACTCCCGCGTCAAACAAATGGTCGCGCTCGACCGCCGGCGTGCTGTTGCCTTTGGAAAACGGCGCGCCGGTCGTGTGCGCGAACGTGGCGATGGCGGTGGTTGACACCAGCTCCGTCGGCGGCGGCGTGAATTGACGCGCATAGCCGGCGTGGATCGTGGTGCCCTTGAACGGAGTGTAAACCAGCGCAGCGCGGGGACTGGCCTGGTCCGCCCGCACCAGGCCGTCGTACAGGTCGAAGCGGACGCCGTAATTAAACGTCAGTTGTTTTGTCAGCTTCCATTCGTCCTGGAGGTAGCCGCAGTAAATCCAGGTCTGCAGCGCGAGGTCGTCAACGATCGAGATCGGGAACGGGGACGATTGTTTGCCGGTTATCGGATTGGCCGGAAATGTTGACTCGTGGTTGTCGATCTCGGCGCGCTCGGCGTCGAAATACCCGCCGAGGCGAAACGTATGATCGGCAACTCCGTGGTAAGCCGTGTCGATCTGAAAACCGTTGCCCCAGTCGCTGCGAAAAACCCTCGACGCGGCGCCGTTGTAGATCAGGTCGCCCGCGTGGTCAGGATTGAAAGTGACCGTCGAGTAACGGCTGAACGGCGCGATCTGGTAGTCGAAATTCGACCCAACGGCGCCCTGCAGCGCCAGCACGTTGAAGTAGTTTTGCTCGAACTGGTTGTCGCGGACTTTCGCCGACGGATAGACCGGCACGCCTGCCAGCGCGTAAACCTGCGGCTGATTGGGGTTCGCGGGAATCTGAAAGTGATTGATCGCGGTTCCCGTGATCAAGCTCAGCCGCGTCGTGGAACTCAGCAAGTACGAAAAGTACCCGAACCCCGAACCCTGGTTGCTCGTATCGTGAATCGCCGTGGGTCCCGAGGTCGGCGGCTCGACTCCGTGATCGGTACCGAGGTATTGCCCCGTCACGAAGTAGCTGAAGTTGCCCTTCGATCCGCCGTACTCGAAGCTCGGCTGCATGGTCCCGCGCTGCCCGCCGTAAAAATCAACATCGGCCAGGTTGTCCAGCTGCCCGTCCTTGGTCTTGATATCGACGATCCCGGCGGTGCGCAGGCCGTACTGCGCCGGCAACGCACCCGTCAGCAGGCTGATCGATTGGGCAAAGCGCGGACTGAGCACCTGTCCGAAGCCGGTGATGCCTTCGGGAAGCTGGATGCCGTTTATCCGGTACTGCAAATCGGCGTGGTCGCCACGCACGTGGATCTGTCCATAGGAATCCTGCGCGACGCCCGGCGCCTGCAGTATCACCTGGTTCAAAGACGTATTCGCGCCCTGCGGCAATTGCTGGATCGCCTTGTCGCTGAACGTGTATTTGCTGCCACCGGTGCCCGGCGACAAAGAGTTGCGCGACTTGTTCAGCCGCGTCGCCGCGACCGCAAGGCTGACCGATTTCTCCGCTTCCATCGCGAGCACAATCGGCGCCGCGCCCTTCGCCAACACCGTCACGATCGCCGTCGCCGTCCTGAATCCTTTCTTGGTCGCCACGACCGCATAGGTACCGCGCGCCCCCACGCTGAACGAGAATTCACCCTCATCGTTGCTCGAAGAATGAGCTACGATCCGCCCGTTCGATGCCTGCATCGACAGCGCCGTTTGCTTGATCGGCCTGCCTAGAGCGTCTTTCACCACGCCGGTGATGCGATATTTCGTGGCCGCCGAGGTCTTCAAATCAGCCGCGGACGCTGGCTCGCAAATAGCCAGTTGAATAGCCAGTTGAATCAGTATCCCGGCAACCGAGATCCATAAAAACAGTTTCCTTCGCATCGCAAGCTCCCGTAACGCTCAAGGATCGTCTCACGCCCTTCAGATGCCAGTGGCGCCGCGCAAACCGATCGCGGGCACCAGAACAATTCGGATGTGTCGAAAGGGGGGGCTTAGAGCGATACGGGCGGAGCGCGCACGCGCGCGGCCGAGAAGACCGGTGACTCGGATCGGATTGGCGCGGCGATGAATATCGTCCCGGCTAACGCCGGTCCGCGCGCGACGGTCACCGTCGCTGCAGCCGTGCCCGGCGAATGCAACGCAAGTTGACAAAGCGGACAGAGTCCCGGGTCGGTGCTGAGCTGCGCGACTCCAACCCCGTCGCGCGAAGCCGCGCCCTCATGAAAATGAGCCGCGCCAATGGCCTGCGAGACGAGTATCAGCGCCGCGCCAAAGATCGCGATCGCGCGCGCCGCCGCTCTGCCGCCCTTGTAAAATCTGGATATCATCAGATCTTGCCCGGCACGGATGACTGCCGGCGGACTCTATCTCCGAACAAGCGTGCCGTCTGACAACCTGATATGTCAAGCGCCCCTGCTCTCCGCCTTCCCCCTACTGAACCTTCCAGGTTTGGCACCAGGTTTGGCGAACCTCCAAAATCCGGCTAAGTTAGCCGCGGGACGGGAGGATCAGCATGAACCAGTTCAAAGTCGGCGACGTCAAGATAACCCGGATCATCGAAAGCGAGGCGCCATGGCCGGGCACCTTCATCTTGCCCGACGCCACCGGCGAGAATGTCCTGAAAGAAGCCGACTGGCTCTACCCCACCTTCTCCGACGAAAAGGGCAAGCTCCGCATGAGTATCCACGCGCTGGTGGTCGAATCGCAGGGCAAGCGCATCATCGTCGATACCTGCATCGGCAACGAGAAGGTTCGTTCGAACCCGGCGTGGAGCAATCTGAAGCTGCCGTTTCTGAGCGACCTGGAGAAAGCGGGTCACACGCGCGACCAGATCGATCGCGTCATCTGCACGCATCTGCACGTGGACCATGTCGGGTGGAACACGATGCTCAAGGACGGCAAGTGGGTGCCGACGTTCCCCAACGCCCGCTACCTGATAGGCGGCACCGAGTGGGATTACTGGTCGAAGTTCGACGGCAAGGACATGCGCGATCCGGTCGATGATTCGGTGCGCCCGGTTGTTGAGATTGGGATGGCCGATCTGATCGACTCGAACTTTCGCGTGACCGACGAAGTATGGCTGGAGCCGACGCCCGGCCACACTCCCGGACATCACAGCGTGCGGATTTCGTCGAAAGGCGATGAAGCCGTGATCACCGGCGATCTGATGCATCATCCGATTCAATGCCGATATCCGGAATGGGACGACGGATTCGATTCCGACGGCGCGATGGCGAAGAAGACACGGCGCGCGTTCTGCGAGAAGTACGCCGACACCAACGTGGTCGTGTTCGGGACGCATTTTGCGACGCCATCGGCTGGAAAGATCGTGAAGAAGGGCGACTCGTTCAGATTCACGGCCTAAGCCAGGCGTGCAGCGCGACATTCCAATTCCAATTCCAGAGCCGTCGCGCGTGACCGCCGCAGCGCGCGAGCTGACGGGTCGCGGTATCGCGCTCGGCATCGCGCTGGCGCTGATCCTCGGCGCGGCAAACGCCTACCTCGGCCTGTACGCGGGCTTGACCGTATCCGCGAGCATCCCGGCCGCCGTGATCTCGATGGCGATTCTGCGGATTCTCGGCGGCTCGACGATCCTCGAGAACAACGTGGTGCAAACGATCGCATCGGCGGGCGAGGCGGTCGCAGCCGGCGCGATCTTCACGTTTCCGGCGCTGGTCATTCTGGGCGGCGTGAGAACGCTGCCGTACGCCGAGGTGACGGCGCTGTGCGTCGTCGGCGCGACGATGGGCGGGTTGCTGGTTGTGTTTCTTCGCCGCGCGTACATCGTCGAGGAGCGGCTGCCGTTTCCCGAAGGCGTCGCGTGCGCGCAGGTGCTTCGCGCCGGTGAGGCACAGGCAAATGTTCGCCCGCTTGTGGCGGGGGGTCTCGTCTCGGCGGCTCTCAAAGCGCTCCAGGACGTCGCCGGAGTTATTCCCGGCGCGGTCTCGGGCGCGCGGTGGGTCGGCAGCGCGGCGGTGGCAGGGTCGCTCGATATTTCGGCGGCGCTGCTCGGCGTCGGCTACATAATAGGAATCAGGATCGCGGCGCTGGTGTTCGCCGGCGGAGCATTCGCATGGCTGGTCGCGATTCCCGTGCTCACCGCGTTTCATCCCGGATACGGAACGGGCGACGCCGCCACGACCGCGTCGCAACTGTGGAGCAGCCAGGTGCGTTATCTCGGGGTCGGCGCGATGCTCACCGGCGGAGTCGTGACGCTATGGAAGTTGCGCAGCCGGATCGCATCCGCGATCGCCGACAGCATCCGGATCGTGCGCTCGACGCAAGCCGTCGTGACGGCGCGGGAGGACACCGATCTTTCGGCGCGCGCGGTGCTGACCGCGGTGGCGCTTTGCGTTCCGGTAATCTTCGCCGTCTGCCTGGGGCTGAGCGGGCAAGTCGCGCTCAGCGCGGCGCTGGCAGTCATCCTGACGCTGATCTGTTTTTTCGCCACGGCGATCGCGGGCTATCTGACCGGGATAGTCGGCGCGTCGAACAATCCGGTCTCGGGCGTCACGGTGATTGTATTGCTCGCGGTGGCGCTGTTTCTGAAATTGGCCGGCGTGTCACAAAGCGTTGGACCGCAACTGGCGATTCTTGCGGGCGCGATCGTGTGCACGGCGGCTGCGATGGCGGGTGATTCCATGCACGACCTCGCGACCGGCTTTCACGTCGGCGCAACGCCGCGCTCGCTCGAAATCGGCGTGCTGGTCGGCGCGATCGCGTCGTCATTTCTGATGGCGCCGATTCTGAACCTGCTGATCGCCGGCTACGGGATAGCGGGCACTGCGACCGCGCGAGCCGGCGCGCTGGCCGCTCCGCAAGCGTTTCTGATGGCGAAAGTTACGCAGGGAGTTTTTCACGGCGGATTGCCGCTGGGAACGATCGCGACCGGCGCCGCACTCGCGGCGATTCTCGGCTTGGGCGATCGCTATCTGGAACGGCGCGGATCGAAGTGGCGCACGCCGATCATGCCCGCCGCGATCGGTCTCTATCTTCCGCTGGGACTCAGCGTAACGATTTTTATCGGCGCACTCGCCCACTCGCTTTTTGGATCCGAAGATGGGGCCGAGAGCGGGCCTGGTATTCTGCTCGCGGCAGGTCTGGTGGCGGGCGAGGCGCTGATGGGCGTTGCCAGCGGCGCGATGGTCACGGCGGGAGTCAGGCTGCCGATTTTCTGAAGCGTTCTGGGAGTGAGGGCGCCGCTATTTGCGCATCTGGCGCAATTGGCGATGGGTCAGCATCCAGCGCAGCTCGCCGCCGCCGCGTTCGAAGCGCGGGGGCAGGCCAATCGCGACACATCCGCCGGTTTTCAACTTCATATGAACGACGTCGCCCGCGCCGGCCAGCAGAATCGACGCGATCGAGCTCAGTTGCGGCTCGTGTCCGACGATCATCACCTCGCCATGCTTTGCAAATGCGCGCAGCGCGGCCACCGCGTCGGCGGCTGGCACACCGGTTGCGAGTGCGGGCAGCACCTGCGGCGGCGGAGTATTTTCGTAGGCGGCCGAGACGATCTCGGCGGTTTCCGCGGCGCGCGCGAGCGGGCTGGTCAGAATCGCATCAAACTTCAGACCCATCGCGCGCAGACCCGCGGCGGCTGCGCGCATTTTTTCCTTCGAACGTTCGGTGAGCTTGCGCGCGCCGTCGTCGCCGCTCGATGCGGCCGCTTCGGCCGTCGCGTGACGCAGAATATAGAGCATCATCAGATTGTTTCCGTGGGGATTGTTTCCGTGGCGGATTGGGAGTTCATCGAATTGTGATCGGACTGCGGTGCGTCTTCGATCTCACGGCGCGCGACTTGCGATTGATTCGGCGGATCGGACTGGCTTTTTTCAGTAACCGGAGCGGGCGAGCTCGCGGGCATCAGCGCCAACCTACCGGCGCGTCGAATTTCCTCGAGCGTATCGCGAATCGCGTCGGAGCGCTCGAACCGACGCCACGCTCTCATGCATCGCCGGCGCAGTTTACTTTCGCGGCGATCCAACGACTGAATCAACGCGCCGGCCGCAAGCATGGTCCTGGGCGGCGCGGCGGATGCTTCGGCATACGACAACAGCCAGGCGGATGCCACCGTGACGTCGTGATAAAGCCCGAGCAGTTCCTGGAGCGCCTCGAGCCGCGCCAGGGTCTTTTTATGGCGCTTGGCGCCCAGCGGCGCCATCATCTCGAGCTCGTAGCGCAGCCGCTTGACCCGAACGCGGAGCTTGTGGAAAACCAGCGTCGGAGCGTCACGGCCAAGTTTTCTGCCAAGACGCACCGCACTGTGCGTAGCCGGCCTGATCAATTGGGCGGCGACGGGGCCGAGCATCCGCTCGCCGCCGATTTTCTTGATCGCCGGCCGCGACAGTTTCGCGATCAAGTTCCGATAGCGCTTCGACGCGAGCAGATCATAGAGCTTCGCGTGCTCGGACTTGCGCCGCTGGTCGAGCGCCGCGACCATCGGAGCGACCGCGGCTCTCAGATCGGGATCGATTTTGGCGGCGCGAGCGCCGATCAACGCCGCCGTCACGTCACATTCGCGGACGGCGCCGGCCTGAGCGCCGATCCACGGAATGTCGCGCCGGTAGAGCTTGAGCTGCGCGGCGTAGATGACGTTGGAGAACAATTCGATCGACGCGCGCAGGCGCCGCGCCGCGACGCGAAGTTGATGCAGTGGCTCCGCATCGCCGGACTCCGCCGCGTTCTGATGGCGCAACAGTGATTCAGCGCCGAACGCGATCGCTCTGCGCGCGGCGTCGGCGACGGTTTCGCCGGGGGAAAGCGTCACCCTGCGCGGCGGCGCATCGGAGCGCGAGGCTTCCACCACCGTGCTATTCCTTGCGCGCCGGCGCGCGGTTGTCAGCCGAATCGGAACGCGACTTGTCGTTGGCGCCCGACAAATATTCGGCGATGTGTTTTCTAAGCTCGCCCTGCAGCTCCTCGATCGGAAGGCGCGCATCGACCGAGACGAAGCCGAACTCACCGGACAAGCGCCGGTACTCGTCTATCAGGCGGCCCTGGTAGCGCTCGAATGAATCGAACAAGTCGATGCCGAGCGCGAGATGCATCCCGGATTCCCAGTAGTCCATCCCCTTGCCCATGATCACGCGGGGGATCAGAGATTCGACGTCGATGTCGAGGTAGAGGACCAGGTCGGGCACCAGCGCCATCCCGAACACCTCGCGGGTCCATTTGGGGTCGGCGCCCATCACAGAGTTGCGGGCGAACGCGGTGTACATGTAGCGATCGGCGATCACGATAAAGCCGGCCTGCAACGCCGGCAGGATTTCGTGCTCGAGACGATCGGCAAAATCGGCGGCGTAGAGCAGCGAGAAGGTCGTGACCGTCAGGCGATGGCCGGCCTTGGCCTCGTTGATGGTCTCGGAGAGCAGGGGGGAGCGCGTCCAACCGGTGTTGCTGACGGCGTAGCCCTCGAGTTCCAGCCACGGCCGGAGCAGTTCAATCTGCGCGGAGCGGCCGACGCCGTCGGTTCCTTCGATTGCGATCAAGTGGCCGGGCAGCCGCTTTTTCGCGAGGTACGGCAGGCCGTGACCGTACCAGGTTTTAGCGCGATTGGGATGTGACGCCATTTTTTACGTTCGCTCGATTGCGGTCGTAGTTGCGAAGAATTTCCTGGACCATCGTGCGTACGACTCTCTGTTGATTGGGGATCTCGGCGGTCGCGTCAATCGGACGCATCCCGAACTCGAGCGTCAGTTGATCATAAATTTCGAGCACGCGGCTCTGAAACATGCGGAAACTCTCGACCGGATCGGTCGAGAGGCCGACATCCATCCCGGCCTCGTGGTACTTGAGCTTGGCGCGGCCCGCCAGCAGCCGCTCGAGCGAAATGTCGATCGGCACGCGAAAGTAGAGCGTCAAATCGGGGCGCAGCGCGGGGCTGTAAACCGCGCGGACCCACTCGGGATGGACGCCGCGCGCGACGTCGCGGGCGAAGGCGGTGTACACGTAGCGATCGGCGAGCACGATCATGCCGGCCTTCAGCGGCGGAAGGATCTGATAGGTCAGCCGATCGGCGAAATCGACCGCGTGCAGCAGCGAGAAGGTGGTCGGCGTCAGCAGATTTTTTTTCTTGCCGCGTTGCATCGAACGCCGCACCAGCCGCGACGAATTCCACTCCGTGAAATGGACCGGGTAGCCGCGCGACCGCAGCCATCGGTCGAGCAGCAGCAGTTGCGTCGATTTGCCCGAGCCGTCGATTCCCTCGACGCAGATCAATCGTCCGCGATAGGGATGCGGCGTTTCGAGCAGGGTCTTGGGCGCGGTCCCGGCCGCGGACTTGGGCCCGGTGGAGGATGGAATAACGGCGCCGTTGGGGGAAGGCACGGCGGCGGGCAGCTCTAGCGCTGCAGGACCACCCGGCGATCCAGCCGTCTCGATAACAGGTCGGTCCTTCTCTGGCATTTCCATAGCTCGAGGTCGGCCTTCTCGCGCTTCGAATCGACTCCGACGATTAAACGGCCCGGTGAGTAACTGACCTCGATATTTTTAACCACACCTAAGTGGCTTCGATCCAGCGCGTCCGCGAGCAGCCTGTGCGATGACCTCGATTTCGTCAGCGTCGAAACCGAACAACTCCGGATTCTTAATCAGATAGTAACAATGGCGCTTGTGCCGGTCATGATCAATCGCGTGGCCGACATCGTGCAATAACGTGCCGAATTCAAGCAGTTCCCGCGCGGACTTGGGCAGCTCCAAAACCGGCAGCGGCCGGCTTAAAATATCGCGCACTCGACCTGCGACGATTGGAAGGGACGCGGGTTACGACGCGATGAAAGCGGAATTTCGAATTTGTTTTCGCGGTATCATCGCAAATCCATCAGGTTTAATCTGAACCGAGCACGCCGCACGGACGTATTTGCTTGGCAGCCGCAGCCTCATCCGCAATTGGAATCGACCATCCCGAATACGGGTCCTCCAGCCACAAGTGGCTGATCGCAGTGGCCGTGATGCTGGGCACGACGCTCGAGGTTCTCGACACGTCGATCGTCAACGTCGCGCTGCCGCATATGCAAGGCAGCTTCTCGGCAAGCGTCGACGAGATCGCGTGGGTGCTCACCAGTTACCTGGTCGCCAACGGGATCATGATTCCCATGACGGGATGGATCTCGTCGCGCTTCGGCCGCAAGCGCTACTTCATGATGTCCGTCGCCGTGTTCGTCGCCGCCTCGGGCCTGTGCGGCGCCGCTCGATCTCTCGATCAGATGGTCGTCTTTCGATTGATACAGGGCGCGGCGGGCGCGGCGATGGTCCCGTCGTCACAGGCGATCCTGATGGAGACATTCCCGCCCAACGAACAGCAACTGGCGATGGCGACGTGGGGGATGGGCCTGATGGTTGCGCCGATCATGGGTCCGACGCTCGGCGGATGGATCACCGACAATTGGAACTGGCGCTGGAATTTTTACATCAACCTGCCGGTTGGCGCCGCTGCCTTCCTGATGGTCTGGACGTTCGTTCACGACCCCGCATACTTGCGAACCCGCCACGCCAAGGGTGGCAAGACCGACTACACCGGCATCGTTCTGCTCGTCGTCGGGCTCGGCCTGGGGCAGCTCGTGCTCGATCGTGGCCAGCGCGCCGATTGGTTCAGTTCACCGTGGGTCGTTTGGGGTACAATTCTTTCCGCGATCTGCCTGGTGGGACTCACGATCAACGAATTGCGCACCACCGAACCGATTCTGGATCTTTCAATCCTTGGAATTCCCGTTTTCTCGATGTCCGTGATGCTAATGGTCGCGATGAGCTTCGCACTGTTCGGCACCGGACTGTTGAGTCCCATTTTTCTCCAAGAGCTGATGGGTTACAGCGCGTGGAAGGCGGGCCTGGTGCTCGCGCCACGGGGACTTGGCACGATGGCGGCGATGCTGATCGTCGGACAGCTTGGGCGCTACCGCTACGATACGCGTCCGTTGATCGGCGTTGGGTTCACCATAATGGCAATCGCCTTGTGGACGATGGCGGGATGGAACACTCAAGTCAGCATGTGGACCGTGACGTGGCCCAGCCTCGTCATGGGAGTTGGGATGGGCATGATCTTCCCTACGCTGTCGGCCACTACGCTTGCGTGCGTCAGTCGCGAGCGCGTCGGTTACGCCGCGAGCCTCTACAACATGATGCGCAACACCGGCGCTGCGGTCGGCATCTCCTACATGACGACCGTGCTGGTGGATCATGAGCAGACGCATCAGTCTTATCTGGTCGAGCATTTCACCGCCTTCGACGCGTGGAAAATGAGCGAAGCGGCGCGGCTCACTCCCGGCGCGCGCGGCTTTGACTACATGCCGCAAATACTCACCGGCCAGAAACAGGGACTTGGCATGGTGTACGGGATGATCCAGCGCCAAGCAATGATGCTGTCGTTCAACGACATCTACCGCACACTGGCTATTATAATGATGATTCTGATTCCGACCTTCCTGCTGCTGCGCCGCACCCGATCGAGCAGCGCTGTGGCCGCCCACTGAGACTGCACCGTGAGGTTATCGCCGCGTAATACGACCCGCCAGTGCGCTCAGGCTGATCACGCAGCTTGAACCGGCAAACGCATCGCACCCGAAAAGAGATCCACCGTTGGGGCCTCTGCCGAACGTGTGGAGCACCTGATCCGGATATGACCCATTTTACCCGTCATTGCGCGCAGTTTTCTTCCCAGCATTCTCTCCACCGCAGGTTGCCTGTTGAGCGGCTTCCATCCGCCCGGCAGAGCGGTTACGAAAACCTGAGAGGTTCTTGCTTGAAGCCTCTTCGCATCGTCTTTTGAAGGCAGCGGCTTTACACCTCGCAAGAAAGGCGTGAGAACGGCAACAGAATTCAATTCAAGCATTTGGTCCCAGACATTCTCATTGTGAGATGTCTCGGACCCATGATGCGGCACTTTGAAAATAAAAGCGCGCTCAGGTGGACGCGTTTTTGAGGCAACGACCGCGCGCCACCCAACGTTTGGATTGGCGCTCTCTTCCAGATCTGAACCGAGCAATATCCGGCGATCCCCCGCCGCCACCCACAGGGCGACCGCGAGGTCGTTCGGAGGCAAGGCGACCGGCGTCAACCTGCTTTCCTTGTATCGCGGTAGAAACCGAGCGAATTGCAAATGGCTGAGAGTCAGAGAACCGCTCGAAGGACTCAAGGCGTGGACGAGCACGGGAACTCGATCGTGCGATGCCTCCCGACGATACAGAACTTTACCCTCGATTGCGTACTCTGGACCCACCGACGCCCTGCGGGCACCGCTCCTGCGCGCACGCAATATGTCTACGATTCTAGCAAACTCTGGAAGTTCCATTTCGCCGAACCGTTCTTGGGTCGAGGCTGCAACAAGCTCGGCAAACTCGTGGCTCCCAAGGGCTGCGGAGCAAGCAATTTCGCAAGAATCCGCAGCCGCAAGAATTTTAGAGGCCCCGAGCATGTGGTCGTTATGCCAATGCGTGATGACCAAGAGTTTGATGGACTTCCCGACATCGACATCGAGTTTGCGCAAATATTCAAGAGCAACGGGTTCGTGCGTCCCGGTATCTACACACGAATCAACTATTATCCACTCACCGGAGCCGAGATGTAGAACTGCGCACTCGCCGATGCCCGGGCCGAACAGCGAGACTTCGAGCTCGTCTGCGTCAGGCGGTTTTTCGAGCGGGATTCGAGATGCCAAGAATCTCCTCTATTTCGTTTGCTCTTGCTTTGACCGCGTCAAGCTGGCTCTTGGTCCAGCGCGGCAATCGTCTGAATATTATGGTTGCTACGAGCTCACGCTGCCGACTTGGGCTGAGTTTGTAACCAATGGACCAATAGAACACCGCGCCGATTTGCACGAGATCTTGGTCGCTATCAGATAGCTCATCAAATCCGAAAGTCGCTGTTTCCCTGGCACGCGTACGGTCCGTCAAATCACGAAGTTCAGCGTCAAACTCGGATTCACCAATTGTCGTGACGGTACCCCGCCATTGCTGTAACGGCTTGAAGCTTTGAGGCGGCGCTTCCAGACGCGGTATCTCAATAACGTTCCGCCGTTTCACCTCCGGTTCGTTGCCAGAAATTCGTTCGACTGCCACCGCGTCTATGCCCTGTTCGCAATTTCTAGAACTGGGAGGTTCGATCTCACCGGGTTTCCGTGCAAGAACGTATCTTCCGCCCAGAATCGAGTCAGACCACTGCAACGGCTGCTGTGCACGGTCTGCCCGACCAGTGCCCTCCTCCAGGGCAGGCCGGAATGCAGTAGATAGGTTCTTCAACTCAAAAGCTTGGGGCTGTTGCGCCATATATTTGTTATTCTGCCTGAGCGAGGAGGTCTTCGGCTACCCTTTTTGCGTACGTTTGCGCGCCGGTCCAAGACTCCGCGAGCAGTCTAAGTATCTTTTGCGGAGTCTGTTCCCCTTCGACCTCGAAATGCTCGTTGGATCCTATGTAGATTCCCGGTTGTACACGCAAGGACGGCTGAATCGTTATGCGAACTAACTTTGCCTGGCTGTGCTCGCGCCTTCCCTGCATGATCAGCGTCTCGAGGAGCGGCTCTTCGAACAAACTACGCCAATGAACTTTCGGAGCAAGAATTTCTGCGAATCTGTTTCTATATTCTATCGAGGCAGGGAAGTGCATATCTCGATTTATTCCCAACTTGTGCACTGGGGTGTGCTCCAAAAGAGTGAAGGCAGATAGAACGACCTCCACGAGCCGATCAAAATATCGAACGTCGCTCGTGCTCACATGGAATCGGTCGCGCGTCGACTGCAATGCCAGCCATTCGGTACTGAACGAAGTCACTTCCGAAGAGATCAAGTTGATCTTCGCGTCCTCCGCCTCTTCTGGCCTGACTATACCATGCGTACCGAGCCAGCTTGGTTGAAAGATCGCCGGGTTGAAATTCCCGACGAGAACAATGCTGGCGCCCTCAATTTCCGTACTTGGAACCGGCATAGCAGCCTACCTAAATGCCCAGTCTTTCTTGCATCATACGCGATTGGGAATATCAGCGATTGCGCATTCTAGCAACCTCTCAACCGCCCGCCCTCTGGACACTGAAAACTTTATTAGCAAAAACGGTGAGAGCTGGTAGATGCTAGGACCATCTTCGCGATCGTAGCTAGTTCTTCATCTGGGCGAGCACTCGCTCGAAGACTTCCAGCGAGGGGCGATCGAAGAGCACAAAATCGATGCGCTCGAGCGTCGTCGGACCGCCGAGATGCGCGCGCACTTCCTCGAGCATCACCTGCGCGCATCGCTCGATTGGAAACCCAGCAATGCCGGCGCCGATCGCCGGAAATGCGATCGACTTAAGCGAGTTCTCATTGGCGCGCATCAGCGAGTTGCGCGTCGCCGCGCGTAGATTCGTCTGCGACGCCGATTCTCCCAGCCGCATGCTCGCTGCGTGAATTACGTGCCGCGCACGGAGCCGTCCCGCGCCCGTAATCGCCGCCTCGCCGAGTGCAATCGGACCAATCCGGTTGCATTCCTGCTGAATCGCCGGGCCGCCCTTGACGCGAATCGCGCCCGCGACGCCGCCGCCCAGCATCAGGTCGTTGTTCGCGGCATTCACAATCGCATCCGCATCCGCGTCAGTAAGATCGCCCTGACAAAGCCCGATCTTTGCGCGCCAATCTTTACTCATCGTCACCTCGCACCCAGTGGAAAGGGGAAAGTGGAATGCGAAAGTCTCGCATCGATTCTGTTATTATCGCGCCAATCGGGAATAACCCGAAACGGCATGCTCACCGTGTGGATCAGCGAAAGGACTGCTCGGCTGCGATTGGTCGCGCAGCTTGCGGCGGCGCTCATAGCGCTCGCGGGATGCGGCCACTATCGCACCGATCGTTCGCCCGGGATGATCCAGGTCGATATCGAAACCTCGCCGACTTCGACCGACCCGCGCTTTGCGACTGACGCGACCTCGTCGCGTATCAGCGAACTTATCTTCGATTCGCTGGTGAAGACCGATCGCAACGGCCAATTTGTCGGCCATCTCGCCGACCGCATCGAGCGTCCCTCGCCAACGGAAATTGTCTTTCATCTTAGGCACGGGGTGCGCTTTAGCGACGGCCGCGAACTGACGGCGCGCGACGTAGTATTCACTTATGATTCGATTCGCGCACCCGAGTCGATGTCGGCAAAACGGGCTGGCATCGAGGAGTTGAAGTCAATCGATGCGCCCGACGATTACACCGTCGTCATGACCACCGCGCATCCGTACGCCCCCGCGCTTGAGTTGGCGACCGAGGGTATCGTACCCGCAGGTACTTCGCTGCCCTCAAAAGGAAACGCAGCCGCTCCCATCGGCAGCGGCCCGTTTCAGATGGTTGCTTACGCGCGCGATGAAGCCGCGCGGCTCGAGCGCAATCCCTATTCTCCCTATCCGCCAAGCGCAGCCCGATCGATCCTCTTCAAGGTCGTTCCCGATCCTACCGTGCGCGCGCTCGAACTGGCAGAGGGCGTTTGCGACTTCTCGGGAAACAATATCGAGTACGACGTATTGCCGTGGCTCGGATCGCACCGGTTTCTGGAGGTCAGCAGAACTCCCGGCACTACCTACAAGTACCTGTCCTTCAACTTTCGTGATCCTCGGCTGCGCGAATTGCGGGTGCGTCGCGCCATTGCCCATGCGATCGACCGCAATACAATAGTCAACACCATCTTGCGTGGTACTGGGCGGGTAGCTACTGGCATGCTTTCACCTGAGAATTGGGCATACGAGGGCAATGTCACTGCCTATTCCTACGATCCAATAAAAGCGCGTCAACTGTTGGATCAGGCTGGCTATACGGCCGGAAGCAACGGGATGCGCGGGCTCCGATTCGAATACAAGACGACTCCGGAAGGCGTGCGCCTGGGCGAGGTGTTTCAGGCGATGCTTCAGCGAGTGGGTATCGAGCTGACTATCCGAACGCTCGACTTCGGCACCTATTATGCGGACATTCAGGCCGGAAGTTTCGACCTGACCTCGCTGCAATGGGTCGGAATCAACGACCCGAATAGCTACTACATGATATTCGATTCGAACAAGCCGCCACCGGATGGACAGAATCGGGGTTACTATTCGAACCCAGCGATGGATCGCCTGGTCGAAGCGGGAATGAGTACTGTCGATCCTGAGGCGAGAAAAGAAATATACGGACGGGTGCAACGACTCGCCGCCGAGGAACTGCCGTACGTTTCGCTGTGGTGGGTCGACAATGTGGCCGTGATGAATCGACGGCTGGTTGGCTTCGATGCATATCCCAATGGCAGCCTGCGTTCGCTCGCGACGCTGACGCTCAGTGGCCCCGGCAGCGGCGCAGCGCCGTCGCAGTGATCCAGTGATCAATTACGTGATCCGGCGCTTGCTCGCGCTCGTGCCCGTCGCGCTCGGCGTGGCGACGCTGACGTTCGCGATTATCCACCTGGTGCCGGGCGATCCGGTGGTTGCGATGCTTGGTGAGACCGCTGCGCCTGCCGACATTGTCGGGATGCGGCATCAGCTGGGCCTCGACCGTCCGCTGCTGGAGCAGTACGCGGCATATCTCGGTGGACTCGCGGTAGGCGATATGGGCGAATCGATATCATATCGCAAGCCGGTCTCGCGTCTTATCGCCGAACGCTTCCCGGCCACAATCGAGCTCGCTGCCGCGGGGATGCTGGTCGCTGTGCTGCTGGCATTTCCGCTGGGAATAATCGCGGGTTCCAATCCCGGCGGCGCCGGTGATCTGGGCGCGATGGGATTTGCCGTTGTCGGCATTTCGATTCCGCACATCTACCTCGGCCCGTTGCTCATGATTTTGTTTTCACTGGACCTGCGCTGGCTGCCGCTCACCGGCCGCGGCGGTCTCGAGCATTTGGTCCTGCCCGCTGTCACGCTTGGCGCCGCGCTTGCCGCGATCCTTGCGCGGATGTTGCGCCAGAGCCTGATTCGCGTGCGCGAGAGCGACTATATGCGCACCGCGCTCAGCAAGGGGTTGAGCGCGCGGGCCGCCCTCATTCGCCACGGCCTTAAGAACGCGCTCACATCCGTCGTGACCATCATCGGACTTCAGATGGGCGGGCTGCTGAGCGGCACCCTCATCACCGAAATAATTTTTTCGTGGCCGGGTATCGGCCGCCTGCTCATTGGCGCGATAGGGGCGCGCGACTATCCGGTGGTCGAGGGATGCGTACTCACGTTCGCGATTACTTACGTCCTGGTAAACATGGCGACCGATTTCGTCTATGCGGTCGTAGACCCGCGAGTGAGAATCTCGTGAGCGCGCGCGTCCGCAATCCGTCACTGGCTATTGGAGTGACTATCGTCGCCGCGATCGTTGTCGCCGCGATCCTGGGTCCGTTGCTGTTTCGCGCCGACCCTTTGTCGATCGACCTTGCGAACACGCTCGCCGGGCCCAGCCGCGCGCATCCGTTTGGTTGCGACGCGCTCGGCCGTGACATGCTCGCCCGGGTCCTCTCTGGCGCGCGGCTTTCGCTCTCGATTTCCACCGTCGTCGTTGCGATCTCGCTCGTGGTCGGCAGCCTGATTGGCGCAATCGCCGCGCTGTCGGGCGGTCGAATCGACAACCTGGCAATGCGCGGCGTGGATATCGTCCTCGCCTTTCCGGGAATCCTGCTTGCGATCGCGATGGCGGCGATCCTCGGACCGGGCCTGATCGATCTTGTGATCGCGCTGACGGCGATGGGATGGACCGGCTACGCGCGCATCGTGCGCGGCGAAGTGCTGAGCTTGCGCGAGCGCGACTACGTTCTCGCCGCCGAGAGCCTGGGCGCCAGTCAATCGCGCCTGCTGATGCGCCATCTGATCCCCGGCGTCGTTGGACCGCTGGCGGTGCAGGCGACGTTCGGAATCGGCGGAATCATCGGCGCCGAAGCCGCGCTTTCATTTCTTGGCCTGGGCGCGCTGCCACCCACGCCCAGTTGGGGCAACATGCTTGACGCCGGCCGCGCGTTCCTGCTCGTCGCCCCGCATCTTACGACTGCGCCTGGACTCGCGATCGGGCTTTCGATTCTCGGCTTCAACCTGCTCGGTGATGGGATTGCGCAGAAAGCGGAGCCTCGCGCCTGACCCTCAAGTGCTGCCGTCACCGGGTGTGCGAAGCGCGAAGATTTCGTGATACTCATTCTAGTTCGGGAGTGAGTGCACGCCATGGAGAGAATTGAACCCGGCGAAATGGTCCGGCGGCTGACCGGCTTCATCCGCACCGAGGGCCATTTCGACAGCGTCGCGATCGAGAATTTTCGCAAGATGCCCGGCGGCGCGTCGCGCGAGATCTGGTCGTTCGAATGCGCGATGGAGCGCGGCGGCGAAAGGAGCCGGCGCGCGATGGTGCTGCGGCGCGATCCCGGCGCCCACAATATCTCCACCAGTCGCCGTCACGAGTTCATGGTGATCCGGGCCGCCTTCGAAGAACGCATCCCGGTTCCCGAGGTGTTCTGGGTTTCAGAAGATCCGGCCGTTCTCGGTTCCGCATTTTTCATCATGGAGCGGATCGATGGCGAAACTTTGGCGCGTCGCCTGCTCCGCGACGACACTTACGCCCGCGCGCGCGAAGTGATGCCCGCGCAACTCGCCGAAATTCTCGCCAAGATTCACCGAATCGATCCGGTCAAGCACAAGCTCGACTTCCTGGCGGAGCCGGGCGACAACGCGGCGCTGACCGAGGTCCGACGCTACCAGGAAAACTTTCGAGTTCTCGCGCTCGAACCGCATCCCGCCTTCGAATTGGCATTCCGATGGCTCCTGAAGCGCGTTCCGAAAATGGCGCGCAAGACGCTCGTGCACGGCGACTATAGAATCGGCAATGTTGTCTTCGGCCCCGAAGGCGTGCGATCGATCCTCGATTGGGAGCTGGCGCATCTCGGCGATCCCATGGAGGACGTCGGCTGGATGTGCGTGCGGGCGTGGCGCTTCGGCAATGATCAGAAGCCGGTCGGAGGGCTTGGCTCCCGCGAGGATTTTTTCCACGCCTACGAAAAAGCCAGTGGCGCCGCGGTCGATCCCGAAGCGGCTCGCTTCTGGGAGGTCTTCGGCAATCTGCGTTGGGGCATAATCACCATCGGCCAGGCCCGTACCCATATCGACGGATTTGTAAAAAGCGTCGAGCTGGCTAGTATCGGACGGCGTACTGCCGAGACTGAGCTCGAACTGTTGAATCTGATCGAATAGCAACATGGTAATTCGCGTCGATGGCCGTCTCACCAATTCGTCAAACGTGATGTGAGTAATTAATATGCAGGACCGCCCGACTTCAGTTGAATTGCTCGAAGCGGCCGCCGACTTTGTCGATCGCGAACTCGTACCGGCAATCGAAGGCGCGCGCCAGTTCCAGGCGCGAGTGGCTGCCAACGTGATGAGAGTCGTCGCGCGCGAAATAAAACTGGAAGATCCGCTGGTTCGCAGCGAGGTGAAGGCGCTTGCGCGCCTGCTCGGGCACGACGCGCCGCATCTGCACAGCCTCGACGATCTGCGCGCGGCCGCTGCCAGCATGGGCGAAGAGTTGACCGCAAAGATTCGCGCGGGTGAGGCGGACGACGGCGGCTGGCGCGTGGAAGTACTTGCGGTCGTGCGTCAGAGCGTCGAGGACAAACTGCGTATCGCTAATCCGCGCTACCTCGAGAGCGACATCGCTATTCGCACCGCCGCGAAACCGCAAAAGGGGAACTGAGTAATGTCTGAAATCAAAGTGGTATTACTTGAACAAGACGACCTGATGCATTCCAACACCGGCGAGTCTAATTTCAACGAAAGCGCATACTATAATTTCTTCGATCGTAGCCAGCGGCTCGGCGGTTTCATCAGACTGGGTAATCGCGCGAACGAAGGTTACGCCGAAATGACCGCGTGCCTGTACCTTCCGGACGGAACCGTCGGCTTCATGTTTCAGCGGCCCGAGATCAAGGACAACAACGCTCACGACGCCGGCGGCGCAAGGTTCGAAGTCGTCAAACCGTTCGAGCGCCATCGCGTTAGCTACAATGGCAAACTCTGCCTACTGAAGAATCCGCTCGAGATGGCCGATCCAGCCAAGGCGTTCAAAAGTAATCCATACTCGCAAGCGTCGCTCGAAATCGAGTATGTGGCTATTTCTCCCGGATGGGGCGGTGAAGTGCGCGAAAAAATTGGGGATCAATGGGTGTCGCCGAAATTATCCGGTGACCCCGAAACTCAATTCGCCAAGGGCCACCTGGAACAGCTCGGCCACGCAACGGGAAAACTGGTGCTTACGACCGGCGGCGCGGACCGCGAGTTCAAAATCGACGCGCTTGGCCTGCGCGATCATAGCTGGGGACCGCGCTACTGGCAGGCGCCCAAGTTCTACCGATGGCTCACGATGAACTTCGATGAGGGTCTTGGCGCGATGGCCACAATTACGGTGAATCGCAACGGCAGCGAACTCCCGGGAGGATTCATTTCGCGCAAGGGCCAACCGATTCTCAATATCGTGAAGGTCGATATTCAGACCGAATTCATCGGCGAGCAGCAGCTACACGACAAGATCAAGGTGAATTGTGAGACCACTGAAGGTGGAGCGCCAATAGTCATTACCGGCAAAGTGCTATCAATGATCCCGCTCCGCAACCGGCGCGCCGGTATAGTCACTCGCATCGCCGAAGGTATGACCGAGTGGAACTGGGACGGCAAAATTGGCTATGGACTGTCCGAGTATCTCGATCACTTTGATGAGTAGTCTGCGCGTCGCTCGCGCCGGATAAGTCAGTCATCGTCCGCTCTTCAGCGCGCGCAGACTCTCCGTGTACGGCGGATACGCGACGCCGCGTTCGGTGATAATCGCGGTCACCAGCTCGGCCGGGGTGACATCAAACGCGGGGTTGAACGTGCTGACGCCCTTCGGCGCTATCTGCTTGCCGCCGAACTCGGTGAGCTCGCGGCCCGAGCGCTCTTCGATCGGGATCGCCGCCCCGTCGGGGCAGTCCAGGTCGATCGACGACAGCGGCGACGCGACGTAGAATGGCACCCCGTGGCGCCGGGCCATCACCGCCAGCGGGTAGGTGCCAATTTTGTTCGCGACGTCGCCGTTCGCTGCCGTGCGATCTGTTCCCACCACCACGCAATCGATCTTGTTCTGCGAGAGCACCGTCGCCGCCATGCTGTCAGCGATCACCGTCACCGGTATCCGATCTTTGTGGAGTTCCCACGCGGTCAGGCGCGAGCCCTGCAAAAATGGCCGCGTCTCGTCGGCGAACACCTGGACCTTTTTGCCCGCGTCGCGTGCGGCGCGCACCACCCCGAGCGCCGTCCCGTATCCTGCCGTCGCCAGCGCGCCGGCGTTGCAATGGGTCAACACTGTGGCCGGGTTTCCGATCAGTTCGGCGCCGAACCGGCCCAGCGCGCGATTCGCCGCCAGGTCTTCCCGGTAAATCGCGATCGCCTCCGCACGCATGCGGCGAAACAATTCTGCCGCGTCGAGTGCAATGCTGTCGTCGAGCGCGCGGCCCATTCGATCCACTGCCCACGCCAGATTTACCGCGGTTGGCCGGGTGGCCTTGAGTGCTCTCGCGACCACCTCGAAGCGTTTTCGCGCCTTCACGCCAGCGGTGCCCTTGATGCCGAGCGCGACACCCATCGCCGCCGCGACGCCAATTGCGGGTGCGCCGCGAATCACCATCGTGCGGATAGCTCGTGCGACGCCACGGTAGTCGCGATAGGTTCGAATTACCTCGCGCGCGGGAAGCAGGCGCTGATCGATCATACGGACGGTGTCCGCCCGCCATTCAATCGTCCTCACGGCCATGTGGTCTGACTCTTTTGCACACGAATGGGGTTTCAAAAAACCTTATAGCAACCTTGCGTTGCTGTCATTCTTCGCTGCGCGGAGTTTATTCGGAGCGCAATCGGAACGCACAATGACGCTGCGAAACTTCAACTGAATTGAGCAACAGAAAAGGGCGCAGCCGATGATTCGCGGCGCCGCTCAACTCTGCTCCAATTGCGCGATACCGCATTGCGGCAGGTACGCGCGAAGTCCCGGTTAGACTCTTTCGTAAACTCCGCGTGCCCTTCGCCTCGCAGCTCCGGCATCGATCCATCGCGTGATCGCCGCAAATATCTCCGACGGCCGCTTCTGCTTGAGTCCCCGCACGTTACGCACGTCGGCGGCCTTGAACTGCTTGGGAAGCGCCGAAAGCACGTTGCGCCAATTTACCCGGCCGCGTGACCCGCCGCTAATCGCTTTCGCTCCACCGCTCCCACGACCGATCAACGATCCCAGCCGCGCTTCCTCTTCTTTGAGTTTACTCAGTAGCGACTCTTTCAAGCGGATGTCTTTGCGCAGATTCATGAGCAGAGTGCGCGCTTGCCGCTGTACCTGCTGGAATGCCGATGTGGCTCCGCGAGAGGCCTTCTGTCGAGGCATTTAGCAATCTCCTTTCCGGGAATTGGTCAGTGCAAATCTACTTTGAATATACACAATCAATCCTAATCCTACAAGTATCAAAGTCATTTTGTCCATTATCAACTTCAGTCAATTGGATATAGCGTCAGGTATTCTCAATGCCTCTTCTGTTCTAGTCTTTCGGTGCAAGCGAAAAGTGAAAAACTGAAAACTCCACACCTGACATGATTGGTCTGCGATTGACCAGCGGACTACAAAGACTCACCGCTGCCCCGCGACGCCATCAGACTACTCCGCGCAGCGCTAAAGGTTATTCGGCAGATAGTCAGATCGACTCGCCGATATTTTAGCCAGTCTCTGAAACGCCGTCGCCCGCCGGCCAGGGTTCGCGTTTGGAAAAAGAACTCGATCTCGTCGCGGCTCGGCCGAACGTCGCAGACGCTCCGCCGATCAGCTCAAGCGTCTCTCGCTTTCGCAATTGCTATGTTCGCAGACTTGCGCTCTAGGCGTAGCGCTCTGCGACCACATCCCCGAGCGGGGTCCCTGCGACGACACAATTGAAAACTGAAATCCGGGAACGATGGCCGGCCGGCGCTCTCGTGCGATATAGCGACGTTAGAATCAATCAGGAATCATAATGCATACATTATCATGCATAGGCATTCGTTCGATTCGGCAGTCATAACTCCTAATCGCCCGCGGGCCTTTACCCTATCAAGTTGTTAACTGCTACTCGAATCTGGCACGCTGGTCGCCTAATTTCTGGTCGCCGATAGGCGGATTTGCGACGGATATCGCCCTATGCGCGAGCAGGTAGCCACTGGGGCAAATCAAGAAATAAAGCTCCGGAATTAGATAGGAGGAGCACAGAGTACTATGTTTGCGATTGGCGCGATGCTATAAGCAGTCCGGAATTGGGACTAGATGCGCGCCGTAGGTATCGCCCTGCCATTTGGCCGTCTGTACCGCCGATCAGGCTTCCGAATGCCTATAGATACGGACGGAGTACGCTGCGGTGGAACCGGGTCGCGCGCGAGGAGAGGGTAATGGGCCGCAGACTGTATGTTGGGAATCTGGCTTGGACTGTGACCGACCAGGATCTGCTCGACGTGTTTTCAGAAGCAGGAAAGGTGGACAGCTCGCAAGTCATCATCGACCGCGCCACCAACCGCTCGCGGGGATTCGGCTTCGTCGAGATGGCGACCGATGAGGCGGCCGAAGGCGCGATCAAGAAGCTGAACGGCCGCGACATCAAGGGCCGGCCGATTCGCGTCAACGAAGCGCAGGCGCGCAGCGGCGGAGCCGGTGGTGGCGGCGGTGGTGGTGGTGGCGGCGGCGGTGAACACCGCGGCGGACGCGACCACTAGTCAGTTCCGGCATTTCCAGATAGCGCGCGATTGTAGTTCACTGTTTCGTCGCGCCGCGCAACGTACTCAACCCACTTGAGGGGACACCCGATTCTCGGGCCGAACCCTTGCGGCTGGACTCTCCCTCGGATTGAACCATCACCGTGGAACTCATAACGCTTGAAGCAGCTGGCGAGCGCGCCGTGATTGTGCCCGACGCCGGATGCCAATGCCTGGGGTACCGCGCCGGCACGCTCGATGTCATCGCGGGCCCTGCCAATCCCGACGCATGGCGCGAGCATCCGCATCGCGGCGGCATTCCGATCCTCTTTCCGTGGCCAGGCCGCGTCGGCGACGCATGCTTCACGTTCAAGGGCCGCGAATACCGGCTGCCGGTGAACGAGCCCGCACGCGGGCACGCGATTCACGGCTTCGCGTGCGAACGCACCTTTCGCGTGACGCGGCGCGGACCGTACTTCGTCACGGCGACTCTCGATTCGTCTGACTATTCGGATCTCAATTCGATCTGGCCGTGGCCGTTCGTGCTCGAGATAGACTACGAAGTTGGTAATGGACTGAGATTGAAGGCTCGCATTACCAACACCGGCGGCTCGGTTATGCCGTTCGGATTCGGCGCGCATCCTTACTTTCACGCGCCTCTCAATCCCACAGGCTTGCGCAGTGGGATGCTGATTCAGCTCGACGCCAACGCTCGATGGGCGCTCGACGCGCGCCTCATACCCATCGGTGACGCCGGGCCGTTGGCGGGCAAGTATGATCTTCGCGCGCCGCGTGCTCTTGGAGCTGATACTTACGACGACGCATTCCGCATGGCGCCGATCGCGGAGCGAAGCGTGAACAACAATGGGTCCGTGCCGCGCGCGCGGCTTATCGATCCGTCGCTGAATATCGCGCTCGAGATTCGCGCCGATCGCGCGTTCGGCGATTTCGTCGTCTATGCTCCCGCGGACAGCCAGTTTATCGCGCTCGAGCCGTACACCTGCGCGCCCGACGCCTTCAATCTTGCGGCCCGTGGCATCGCGGCGGGGATGCGCGAACTTGCGCCCGGCGATACCTTCGAGGCCGGCTTCGAGATTCGCCTCAACGCCCCTTGAAGCGCGGCTCGCGCCGCTGTGCCAGCGCTGCCGCGCCCTCGCGAAAATCTTCGGTGCCGATCAGCGAACTCTGCGCCAGCACCTCGAGTTCCTGAAACGTCATCTTGTCCAGGCCGTGGCCTTTGTCGATGATCCGCTTCGCCAGCCCGACCGCGATTGGCGCGTTGCGCGCCATCTCGCGCGCAAGCTCTTCGGCCGCCGCCAGATGCGCACCTTCGGCGACGACGCGATTCACCAGCCCAATCCGTTCCGCCTCCGGCGCCTCGATCATCCGCGCCGTCATGATCAACTCCTTCGAGCGTGCATAACCGACCGTCCGCGTAAGCCGGGTGGTGCCGCCCACGTCGGGCACCAGGCCGATCCGCACTTCCGGCATCCCAAGCCGCGCGCCCGCCGCGGCCACCCTGGCATCGCACGCGAGCGCCAGTTCGAGCCCGAGTCCGCCGACGAAGCCGTGCAGCGCGCCGATGACTGGCTTCTCGATACTCTCGATCCGGTTCAGCGACGCCTGCGACTCCGCCACGAAGCGCCGAAAGCGCTGCATGTCGGGCCCTCCGCTCTGACCGCTCAGCGCGCCGCTGTCGTTGGCGAGCGAGGTGAAATCGATGCCCGCCGAGAACGCCTGTCCCTCGCCGTAAACGATAATCGCCCGAACCTCGGGACGATCGACCTCGTCGATCGCCTCGGGAATCGCGCGGAGCATCGCCTGGTTGATCGCGTTGCGCTTTTCGGGACGGTTGAGCGCGATATACGCGAGCTCACCCTCGACTCGAACTTTGATTACACTTTCCGCCATCGCTGACACCTCGATGAGTATTCAACCGCATGCTGCCGCGGCCCGCCAGACGCGAAACTATCCCCTCCCGCCGCCGCTGGAAAGGCCGCGGAACAAATCCGGGCTGGAACCTTGCAGACCGGAGGCCGCCGGGTCTATAGCGGAGCTGGAATCGGAGACTCAAAACGGAACTTCCGGTCAAGGTCGCTAACGAACAAACCGAGAGTCAACCATGGCCGAAGTTGAAACCCTCTCGCCGTGGTGGCGGCGTTCAGCGATTGTCACGATTGTTGCGTGCTTCTGCGTACTCGGATGGCTGACGAAGCTGACCTATTCCGGCGCGCCGCCGATTCCCGAACGCGTCGTTGGCCCGGACGGGGCTGTGCTGTTCACCGGCCGCGATATCACGGCCGGCCAAGAGGTCTTTCTCCGCTACGGCCTGATGGAGAACGGCACGATCTGGGGACACGGCGCGTATATCGGACCCGACTTCTCGGCTGAGTATCTGCACACGCTCGCGCTCGACGCTGAACAGGTTGTCGCACAGCGCCACGGCTTGGTCATGCAGGCGGCGCTGCGGCCCGGCCAGCGATTGATCGTCAACGCGGAAGTCGCGCAGCTACTCAAACTCAATCGCTACGACCCGGCCTCGAAGACTCTCAGCTTCACGGAGGCCGAGGCCGCGTCCTTCCAGCGGCAGATCGGCCTATGGACGAAATACTTCGAGGATCCTGAAAGCAATGGCGGCCTTCCGCACAATTACATCAGGGACTCCGCGCAACTTCGCGAACTGACGTCATTCTTCGCATGGACGGCGTGGGCTTCGGTCGCGGATCGGCCCGGGCGCAATTACTCGTACACGAACAATTTTCCCTATGATCCCGCGGTCGGCAACGTAGCGACCAGCGGCGCCGTGCTATGGAGCGCACTGAGCTTGATCACGCTGCTCGGGGCGACGGCCTTGGTGCTGTTCGCGTTCGGCCGGTTCGACTTCCTTGGATGGCGCGGGCGGCGCGGGCATGTGCATCCGAAGATGCTCCCCGGCGTGGCGACGCCCAGCCAGCGGGCGACGATCAAGTACTTCGCCGTCGTCGCGCTGCTGTTCCTGGCGCAGGCGCTGGTCGGCGGCGGCACCGCGCATTACCGCGCCAGCGCCGGCAGCTTTTACGGAATCGATCTCTCCGCGATTCTGCCGAGCCAGATCCTGCGCACGTGGCATCTGCAGCTGGCAATTTTCTGGATCGCCGCATCGTACGTCGCGGGCGGACTATTCCTGGCGCCATCGATTGGAGAAAATGAGCCGCGCGCGCAGACCCGGTGGGTAAACGTGCTGTTTGTTGCGCTCGTGCTGATCGTCGTTGGCAGCCTGCTGGGCGAATTCGCCGGAGTGCATCAGTGGATGGGGCGGCTGTGGAGCTGGTTCGGCGACCAAGGATGGGAATACCTGGACCTCGGGCGCGCGTGGCAGATGATGCTCGCGGCCGGCCTGGTGCTGTGGGTCGTGCTGCTGTACCGCGCGATCGCACCGCGGCTGCGCGGCCACGAATCGAGCGAACTCTCCGCGCTGTTCATGGCCGCGGCGGTCGCGATTCCGGTCTTTTACGTGCCCGCGTTCTTTTACAACACCGCGTCGAACTTCACCGTCGTTGACCTGTGGCGATTCTGGGTCATCCATCTCTGGGTGGAGAACTTCCTCGAGCTGTTCGTGACCTGCGCGGTCGCGATCATCTTCTACCAGCTGGGGATCGTCTCGAGCGCAACGGCGTCACGCGTCGTCTATCTTGACGCGCTGCTCTACCTCGGCAGCGGGATCATCGGCACGGGACATCATTGGTACTTCAGCGGCCAGGCGCAGCTCACGATGTCGCTCAGCGCCGTCTTCTCGGCGATGGAGGTCGTGCCGCTCACGCTGCTTACGCTCGACGCGTGGGATTTCGTCGCGCTGACGCGGGGGCGATGCGATATCTGCGGCGAGGATATTTCGGTGCCGCATCGATGGACGTTTTACTTCCTGATGGCGGTGGGAGTCTGGAATTTCATCGGCGCTGGTGTGTTCGGCTTCCTCATCAATATGCCAATCGTGAGCTACTTCGAGGTCGGGACGATGCTCACGCCCAATCATGCGCACGCGGCGTTCATGGGCGTATTCGGGATGCTCGCGGTTGCGCTCATGGTCTTCGCCTTCCGGCAGGTGACGCCCGATGAGCGATGGCATGATACGGAAAAATACATCCGCGTCTCGTTCTGGGGGCTGAACGTCGGGCTGGCGATGATGGTCGTGAGCAATCTTTTCCCGGGCGGCGTTCTCCAGCTCTATGACGTGCTGCAAAACGGATACTGGCACGCGCGCAGCGCCGCGTTCGGACACAGCCCGCTGATGCACGCGCTTGAATGGGCGCGGCTGCCCGGCGATCTAATCTTCATCGTGGTCGGTGTCGTTCCGCTCGTGATCGCCGCCCTCAAGACTTTTTTCGGTCTTTACAGAACGCCGGATATAACACGGCGACAGGACATCGCGGGCGAAGCGGCATGAACGCCAACTAGCCGCAAACAGCCCGCCGCCGCTGGAAAGCCCGCGGAACAAATCCGGGCTGGAACCTTGCAGACCGGAGGCCGCCGGGTCTATAGCGGAGCTAATTCTCGCGTCGTTCGCGATGCAGGATCGCATCGCCGAACGCTCGGCGGTAGCGACTGGCTTTGAAATAGCGCGGCGCGAAGCCCGGCTTGGAGTTTGGATGGCAATCAGAATCGAGGTCCCCGAAGACAATGCGTCGCTGACCGAATTCGTTGGGTTCCACGACCGCGTTTACGCCTACCGCGGCGCCCGCTGGCCCGCGTCGGCGGAGATCGAGCTGCCGTTTCTGATGGGGCAGAGTCCGTTCTGCGAGGGGCGGACGATACGCCCCATCGCCGCGCGCGACGGCGGCGAGTTGGTCGCGCGGGCGGTAGCTATAGTCGATGAGCGGTACTGCCGCCATTGGAACGAACGCCTGGGCCACGTTGTGATGTTCGAGGCGACGCCGGGCGCTCGCGAGGCGGTCAAGTTGGTCATGGACGAAGCGTGCCGATGGCTCGAGTCGCGCGGCACAATCGCGGCCCGCGTGGGCGATCTCTTCCCGCTCGATTTTCCCTTCGTGATCGATGAATACGAACTGCTTCCGCCCAACCTGCTCAGGCAGAATCCCGACTACTACCATTCGCTGCTCAAAGATGCGGGCTGCGAGACCGAGAAGGGGATGGTCGATTACAAGATCGAAGTGACCGCCGAGCTGGTCGCGCGCTACGAGAGCGCGCTCGAAGCGGCGCGGCGGGCAGGATTCGAAATCGTGCCGGCGAAAGAGATAGCGAACGACCGGCGAGTGGCGGATTTCATCGACGTGATGAACGACGCGTTCAAGCGGCATTGGGGGCACGTTCCGACTACGCGCGAGGAAGGCACGCTGTTTGACGCGATGCTCGCCTTCAGCGGAGGGCACGAAACCTCGGTTATGGCGTATCGTGAGGGCGCGGCGGTGGGCGCGCTTTTCGTCACGCCGGACGTTTCGTCGGCGGCGATCCTCGAATCGGGGCGGAAGATCGCAGAGTCGGAAAAGCTGAACACGCTCGGAATCGGTGTGCGCGAAGCGGCGCGCGGGCGCGGGGTCAACTTGGCGATGGCTTCGTACGCGTTTCTGCAACTGATCGGCAATGGCGCAAAGTATCTGAGTTACACGCTGGTGCTCGACGACAACTGGCCGTCGCGGCGTACGGCGGAGAAGCTCGGCGCCAAAGTCTGCGCGAATTACGTCGTGTACCGCCGCAATTTCCGCGCCCGTTGGCACGGGTAGCCAGTGTTAAGGCCGCCCGCCGATGGCGGGCGCGGCCACTGCCGCTGGCGCGATTCTGGCCGATCGAATCGAGCTGGAAAGAGCAATTTTCTACCATCTGTAGTGGTTTTGGGACAGCGCCGCTCTAAGGCTAGCTTTGTTCCGTCAAAAATAATTTCGGCCAAGAGCAGGCGTCGCGCGATTTCAGGCGAGCTTGGCGAGTATGAGGCATCCTGGCGGCTGACCATAGCGTACGCATAGCACGCCAAATCCGCCGGCGTCAGGCTGAACTATTGAGCTTCGCGTAATATAGTGACATTGCTGTGATTTTCTGTTAGGCTACAGGGCATGGGATTTCCAGCAGGGGTAGTCAGGGACTTCGACAGATTGGAACGGCGGCGGATGCGCGCGGCGAGTTT
>NZ_DATCTO010000090.1 GCF_036567905.1 Candidatus Binatus sp. | reverse complement strand
GCTCTCGGTGGACGGCGCGCCCGATACCAGCGCGGCGATCGGCGCGCCGGCCGCGCCGCCACCGTTGTTCTGCGCGCTATTTTGCGGCGCCGGTTCGCCTGCCGCTTCTCCGACCGCGCCGGTGGACGATTCGACCGATGGATCGGCGCTATCGCGCACCGCGTCGCTGAGCGGAATCGCCAGCACGAATTCGGTTCCACTGCCCACTTTGCTTTGCACCTCGATCGTTCCACGATGCGCGTCGATTACTTTTTTCGCGACGCCCAGCCCAAGCCCGGTGCCGTTGGCCTTCGAGGTGTAGAACGGATTGAAAATCTTCGCGATCTTGTCGTCGGCGATTCCGCAGCCGTTGTCGCGAATCCTGACCGCCGCCATTCCCGCGCCATTGTTCTGTATCGCGAACTCGAGCCGGCGCTCGCCGCTCGCCGATTCCATCGCGTCGATGGCGTTGTCGATGATGTTGGAAAAAACCTGGCGCAGCTTGTCGGCGTCGGCGCGCACGGTCGGACCGCTCAGGTACGCGCGCGACACCGCCACCGAGTTTGCCTCGAGTTTGCCGCGCATCTGGGTCAGCGCGCCGTCGAGCACCCACGCGAGATTTACGTTTTCGAACTTGTAGTCTTCTTCTTTCGCGTATTTGAGCAGATGCGACACGCTGCGCTCGACCCGTGCGAGCTCGTCGAGCGCGACCTTGGCGTATTCGACGTTCTCGTGCGAGGTCGGATCCTCGCCCATCTGCTGCACCAGGCTCTTGGCCGCGGCGATCGGATTTCGGATTTCGTGGGCGAAGGTCGCGGTCAGCTCGTCCAGCGACGCCTGCTTCTCGGTGCGCAGTTGCTCCTTCTCCTGCAAGACTTCGCGCTGAACTTCGCGCGCGATCGCCGGCTCAAAAACCCGCTGATGAACCCATCGCCATCCGTATACCGCCGAGAAGTGGCTCGCGATTCCAAATCCCCAGAAAAGCGCCGGCCACAGGAACCACGGATACGAAGTCGTAATCAGGTTGATGAGAAATAGAAAACCGATGACGATGCCATACCACATCAGGTGCACGAAGAAACCCGCCTCGGCCTGGGCGCGTTTGTGCGCGCGCTCGTAGGTCTGGCGCTCGGCGTCGTTCTTGAACTGCGGCGGCGGCGGCAAATCATCGGCGGGATCCACGCTGACGCCGCCGTATTTATTCGTCTGTCGATCGAATCGCGCCCGCAGCTTGCGCTCGAATTTCTCGGCTTTGGCCTCGAACTTGCGCGCCATCTTGCTATCGAAGTCGCGCTTTATCTTGAAATGAAGATCGTTTGCGAAGCGCTCCGCCGACGCCGTCGCCGGGGCCTTCGCGTCTTCGCACTTCGACCAGCCACCGTACTTCGACCGGTCGCCGCCGTCGCCCCATCTTATCCAGCGCAGCCGCTTTCGCTTTCGATGCTGCACGACGGCGTAAATGATTAACGCGATTAAAAGGATGCCCCACATCTTGCTTCACCCGGGGCCGGAAATGCCGGTCCGTGTAATTGACCTATCGTAGTCGCCAGAACTAAGACAATCGCTGCCATTTGCTCTTCCTGACATCGCCCTGACTTGTAAGAGCAAAGCCGATGCCGACGGGCGATTGCGCGAAAAGCCACGTATTCGTGCGGATTTCAACGATCACCCGCGCGTGCGCGGCGGCTGAGTGCAGTCGCAACCATGCAGTCTTCGCACTGCATCGAGCCCGAACTGCCACGCAACATTCCTGGTTCCTTGACATAAACGGTGATCGGCATATTTTCATGAATCAAACCGGTCGGATTGCCTGCGATGAAGGGATTCGATGACCCAGTACTGGCCATTTTCAGGTCTGATACGACAAGGCGCGCTGCGCGAGCGGCTGATCGTATCGCTCGACCTGCGCGATCGGGAGGACGCGCTTGCGCTGGTGGATCGCCTCGCACGAGTGGTCGGGATGTTCAAAGTCGGACGGGCGCTGTTCGTCGGTGGCGGCCCTGAATTCATTCGCGAGCTTCGCCGGCGCGGCGCCGAAGTTTTTCTCGATCTCAAATTCCATGACACCCCGCAAAAGATGTTGCGCGCCGCCGTCGAGGCGACTCGGCTGGGCGTCAAGATGTTCGACATCCACCCGTACGGTTCGAGCTGCGGCTCGACCGAGATGATGACCCGGACGCGAGCCGAGATCGCGCGCATTTGCCGGACCGAGGGGCTTCGGCGGCCGAGTATTCTGGCGGTGGCGATGCTCGCGGAACTGAAGTCCGCGAATTCAAGTCCGCGCTCGCCCGAATCGCCCGACCGGGTCACGGAGATCGCGCGCTTCGCCGCGGCAGCCTCGCTCGATGGCGTCGTCACCTGGCCGCATGAAGTTCCGCGCGTGCGCGACACTTGCGGGCGCCGATTCATCATCGTGACGTCGGGCGTGCGGTTGCGCGAGGCAGGCTCCCCGGCCGCGCACGCGATCACCGCCGCCGATGCGATCCGCGCGGGCGCCGACTACGTCGTCATCGGCAGTCCGATCTGGCGCGCCGCCGAGCCTTTGCGCGCCGTGCGCGAGATTACCGACGACATCGAGCGTGGACTGCGCAACAGTCCGCGGCGCGCGTTTGAAATTCTCAACCCCCGTCCGGCGTAGTCCATCCTGGTTGCGCGTTTGTCTTTTTCATTCGAACCGAACTACGATTGCGCGAAATGCCCTGGTCAATCATTTGAACTTCAACTCTGAATCTGCGCTCGGAGCCTATTCTTGCTCGAAATCCTCATCGGCCTGTTAGCGCTTGCAGTCGGAGCCGGATTCATCGGCTCGCTCTCGGGCCTTGGCGGCGGAGTGTTCATCGTGCCCGCGCTGGTCATCTTCGCGCACATGCCGATGCAGGTTGCGGTTGGCGCGAGCCTGATCTCCGTCGTCGCGACCAGCGCCGGAGCCAGCGTCGCGTTCGTGCGCGACGGATGGACCAACCTGAAAGTCGCGATGGTGCTGGAATGCGCGACGGTTACCGGCGCCGTGATCGGCGCCTATCTCGCCGGCATCGTGCCGAACGTGGTGCTCGAATTGCTCTTCGCCGCGATGATGCTCCAGTCGGCATACTTCACGGTGACCAAGCGCGGCGACGACATCCTCACCAAGGGCGACCCGCTCGCCGTGCGCCTCGAACTCGCAGGCGAAGTGCCCGACCTCAGCGGCAACCTGGTCCACTATGAAGTCGTGAAAGTACCGCAGGGCGGCGCGCTAATGGTCGTCGCGGGCCTCATGTCGGGTCTGCTCGGGATCGGGTCGGGCGCGCTCAAGGTGATGGCGATGGACTACATCATGCACCTGCCGCTCAAGGTTTCCAGCGCGACCAGCAACTTCATGATTGGCGTCACCGCCGGCGCCGGCGCACTGGTGTTCCTCGCGCGCGGCGACGTTGCCACCACCATCGCATCCCCAGTGGCGATTGGGGTTACGGCCGGCGCACTGGCCGGCAGCCGCCTCCTGCCCCATCTCAGGGTCGAGTCGCTCCGGACCGTATTCGTGATAATTCTGGTGCTGATCGCGGCCGAGATGGGATGGCGCGCGTTGTCGGGGATCTAAGCGATGCCGAAACAGGAAGAAGACCGCATCCTGAGGGAATGGACGCCGATTCTGCTGCGATCGATTCTGATCGCCGCGATGATCACCCTCGTTGCCGGACTCATCCTGACCTACACCTTCGCCCCGGACTACTATGTCGAGCACTACCGGGCGGCACAGCATGGTCACCTGATCGGCAAGGAAACGCTCGGCCTGTTGTTTGACCGGGTCCGGCAAGGCAATCCGCATGCGGTGCTGACGATCGGGCTGTTCGTGCTGACGCTGGTCCCGCTCGCGCGCGTCGCCTTCTGCTTCATCCTTTTTATCAGGGAACGCGATTACACGTATGTTGCGCTTACGGCGTACGTGCTCGCGGGGTTGATCGCCGGCATGCTGGCCGGGAGTGCCGGTTAATTGTCGATTAGTATTCGGACGGAGGATCGCGCAATGGAAATAAAAGGCAAGGTCGGCGTCATCACCGGCGGTTCATCGGGGATCGGGCGTGCAACGGCGGAGCGCCTGGCGAAAGAAGGCGCCAGGATTGTGGTCGCCGATCTCGACGAAGCCGGCGGCGCCGAGACCGTCAAGCGAATCGAGAGCGCGGGCGGGCACGCCGTTTTTGTGAAGGCAGACGTGACCCGGATCGAGGACGCTCGCCGGATGCTCGACACCGCGGTGTCGAAGTTCGGCCGCCTCGACATCCTGCACAACAACGCCGGCATCGGCGTCGGCGCGCCCGGCTTTCCCGAAGCACCGCCGGAGAGATGGCAGCTGGTGATCGAGATCGATCTGCAGGCGGTCATTCTGGGCACCGGGCTCGCGGCTCCGCTGATGCAAAAGAACGGCGGCGGCGCCATCATCAACACGGCCTCGATGGCCGGCTTGTATCCGCATCGACAGGACGCGGTTTATGGTGCGGCCAAGGGCGGCGTGGTGAACTTCACGCATTCGCTGGCGTTCTGGGAGGCGGAACGGAAAATCCGCGTCAACTGCGTCTGCCCGGGAATCGTCGATACCCCGCTGGTGCGCAAGGGACTCGAGGCGGCCACCAAACTCGGCTTTTTAACGAAACCTTGGATTCCGGCGAAGATGATTCAGCCCGAGGAAATCGCCGACGCAGTCGCGAGCCTCGTGCGCGACGATTCGCTGTTCGGATGCGCGCTGGAGATTCGCCCGACTGGCCGCCAGATCGTCGATCCGCGTCGCGCCCCCGGCGCCCGAACATAAAAACCCGGCTTTGCCGATGCGATTTCGCAGATGAGTCCCGCCTTCATTTGGCGACGCTCCATTGGCGCATAAACTCGCGCGCCTGGCGGCGTAGCGAGCGGCGCAGATCGAATCGTGGCCCGTGCAGGTACCATAGCATCGCGAGTCCCAGGTAGCTCGAATAAATCTGCGTCGCCGCCCAATTCGGATCGAGATGTGCCTCAAGAATCCCCAACCGCTGCCCGCGCTCGACCAGCTCGCGAAAACTCGCGATTCCGTCGAGGTTCGCCTGGCGCATCGAGCGCAGCACCCGCGGCCCGATCTTGTGCGACTCGAGCGCGATGATCAGCAACAGCCGGCTGACCCACGGATTCTTCTCATTGAGCGCCGCCATGGTGTCGAACATCCGCCCGAACTCCGCGCGGAACTCGGCTGCATTCGTCGCGCGCGCGGATTTTTCAAATACCAGTTCCCATTCACCAAGCACCTTGGACACGACCGCGATGAAAAATTCCTGCTTGTCGGCGAAATGCCAGTACAGCGCCCCCTTGGTGACGCCCGCCGCGCGCGCGATTCGCGCCAGCGACGTGCCCCGATATCCGTACGACGCGAACAGATCCATCGCCGCATCGATCAATACCTGATCGAGCGAGCCGCGCCGACGCGCCTGCGCAGCCGGTGCCGCATTCTTGCCAACTGGCGATATCATTTGAACGATCGGTATGCTGAGGTACTGCGGGTGCGCAGGTCAAGGGCGACGTCAAGCGCGAGACGCCCGTGCGGGATATGAAGCGCGACTGTGCGGCGGCGAAGACTGCTCCGCATGCGCGTCCGGACGCTGCCGGGCGCGCGATTCGACGATCGTAGTGTCAGTTCTGGCTGGAGGTGCCGCCGTCCGGAGCTTTCATGTTCCGCTCCAGACACCAACGGTCGATCACCTCGGCGTTGAAACGCCAATCGGTGCCGATCCGAAAGCCCGGCAGCTCTCCGCGACGAAGCAGCTTATAGATAGTCGATGGTTGCACGCGCAAATATTCGGACAATTCCTTGACCGTCATCACGCGCGGCAAGCTATACTTGGTTTCACTAGCCATGATATTCCCCGGTAACGTCCCCGTTTGCCGCCTACTGCCTAAATTTGATGCCTTTTTTCGCATCGATCAAATGATTCATCCGCCCCTTACGCTGACTACGAGTCACTTTGAATGTCTCAGAACCATCGCTAGTGGTCAAGGGCAACCTAAGGGAATTTGTGATGATTTTCGCTCTTTTCGTCCTTTAATTGTATATCAGGTCACGGATTTCTGCAAAAACTTCAATAGAGAATGCACGTCAAGTTTCTAAACCATGCCTGCGAGCTTTCAAATCATTATAAGTATGCCAAATCTCCAGCGAATTTCAACTGCCGTAATCTTCGCCTTGCTCGGCCTGGCTAACGCACGACCAGCCCAAGCCCAACTGAAGCTGACCAGCCCCGCGATGGCTTCCGGAGCGGCAATTGCTGATGACTACGCATGTGCTGGCGCCGATCGATCCCCCGCGCTTGCATGGAGCGGCGCGCCGCAATCGACGAAATCATTTGCATTGATCGTCGATGATCCCGACGCCCCCAGTGGAACATTTGTTCATTGGGTGGCGTACAATATTCCGGCTCGAGAAACTTCGCTGCCCGCCGGCGTGCCGCAAACCGCGGGAATTGCGGGCGGCGGAACAAATGGAATCAACAGTTTCGAGCATGTCGGCTACAATGGACCGTGTCCGCCACCGGGGAAAATGCATCACTATCGTTTTCATCTCTTCGCGCTTGACTCGACGTTAACTCCCGGCGACAAGGCGGACGCGGCCGCCGTCCAGTCCGCGATGAGAGGCCACGTCGTCGCGAGCGCGGAACTGGTCGGCACATTCCAACGATGAGGTGAAAGCGATCCGCCGATGAAGACGGTACTCAAAATCCTGGCTGGAGTGATTGTTCTCGCAGTCGTCGCGATCGTGGGATGGCGTTACTATCAAATGCATCGCGCGCGGCAGGCCGGCCTGCTCACCGAGAACATCGCGCATGACGGCGACATCTGGCAGGCCGATTTCACCGCGCGCATCCCGGCCCCCGAACAGACCGTCTTCAGCGCGATTCGCGACATCGAAAATCTGCACAACGATCAGGTCAAGGCGGTGCGCGTCGTATCCCAGAGCGGAAATAAAAAGACCGTCGATATGGATATCGCGGGACCGGGCGGACAAACGATTACCACCGAGCTCGAGTTCGAGTACCTGCCCGAGCAGAAAAAGATCGTTTATCACACCGTCAACAATCCGCTGCTCGATACTCAGGCCGTGTACCAGCTCGGCGATGAAGGCGCGAGCACGTTCATCGACTACCACGAAACCACCCATCTGCTGCAGTCGCTTCCGGTCCCTGACGGCATCATCAAGCAGGTCATTCGCGGCATCTTCGTCGCGCAGCTCGAAACCTTGAAGCGCAGCCTCAACCTCAAGGACGGCGACGGGACCGACTCCGGCGACGACGAACCCTAACGGCGACAGCCGGTTGCGCGCCAGCCGCATCGAGCGCGCCGGCGCCGCCGCAGCTCAGCATGATTCGCTTCACCGCACAGTTCGTAGCATCCGCATTCGCTCTCGACGGATGCCCGCGATGGAAGCGCACCGAGGTGGCGCTCGCCGGCCGCTCCAACGTGGGCAAGAGTTCGTTGCTTAACGCGCTCGCTGGAGTTAAGGGCCTCGCGCGCACCAGCAAAACCCCCGGCCGCACGCGATGCCTCAACTTTTTCGCGGTCGGCGCCAAGCTCGCGCTGTGCGACCTGCCCGGCTTCGGCTACGCGAAAATGGGTCACGAGGAAGCGGCCAAAATCGCTTCCATGATGCACGAATACATCCACGGACGCGTCAATCTCGGCGCCATCGCGATTCTGATCGATTGCCGCCGCGGTCCACAGCACGACGAACTCGATCTGGCGGCGATGGCGGCGGACCGCGCCATCGAAGTGATTCCAGTCGCGACCAAGTGCGACAAGTTGCGCCATTCGGAGCGCGCCGCCGCGCTGAAACGCTTCGACTCGATGCGCGTGCACCCGATTTTCTGCTCGGCAACTTCCGGCGAGGGAATCGACGAGTTGCGCCGCCGAATCCTCGGCTTCGATCGCTCCGACACCGCCAAGCGCGCGGAGCCGCAATGACTCCCGAAGTTTCGGTAGTTATCCCGACGCACAATCGATGCGCGATGCTGCTCGAGGCGATCGATTCCGTGCTCGCCCAATCGACTGCGGCGTTCGAGTTGATCGTTATCGACGACGGCTCGACCGACGGGACCAGCGAGAACGAGCATTTGAGGCGGCTGGCCGAAACGATCCGAATCGAAATCGACCGCATCGATCATCGCGGTCCCGCCGCGGCGCGAAACCGCGGCGTCGCCATCGCGCGCGCGCCGCTGGTCGCATTCCTCGATTCCGACGATCTCTGGTCGCCAACCAAGCTCGAACGCCAGCTCGCGTTCATGCGTGACAACCCCGGCTGCGCGATCTCGCAAACCGGCGAAATCTGGATTCGCAACGGGCAACGGGTGAATCCCGCTCACCGCCATCGCAAGCGCGCCGGCGATATTTTCATCGACTCGCTCCGCACCTGCCTGATCGGTATGTCGGCGGTGATGATGCGCACCGATCTTTTCCGCTCATCCGGCGGCTTCGACGAGCACATGACCGCCGCCGAGGACTACGATCTATGGCTGCGAATTCTCATCGACCATGAAGCCGGCCTGCTCGACGAGCCGCTGGTGACACGCCGCGGCGGGCATCCCGATCAACTCTCGGCAAAAACTCCGGCCCTCGATCGCTTCCGCATTCTCACGCTTGCGAAATTGCTCGCGGACGACAGGCTTTCCCCGGCGCGGCGAACCTCGGTCGTCGAAGTGCTCGCCGAGAAAAGCCGCATCTACGCGGGCGGCCTTCGGCGGCGAGGCAAAATCGAGGAAGTGCGACTGTACGAGCAGGTCGCTGACCAGGCGCGAGGCTGGGATACGCGTGCCGCTGCTGAAATCGGATGCGCGATTGAATCGATGCGATCCATGCTTCGCGAAATATCGCATGAACGCTGACGAAATCGACGAGCAGATTCGGATCCTCGCTGCCGAGCGACGGCTGCCGCCGAGCCATCTTGCGCGATGGCTCGCGATGGAGCCCGCGTCGCGCGCCGCGATGCTCGATATCGCGCGCGTCATCCGCCTGCGAACCGGTCAATTGATGACCGCGCTCGAGACGCTCGAGGAAATCGCGGTGCGCGAGCAGGTCACAGTCGCCGGCGTTCTCGACCGCCCCGAAATTCGGCGCATTGCAGGCAGTCCCGGCTCGGCGCCATCGCGCGCGAGCGCGCTACTCGAAGCGTTGCGAACCCTTCGCTACCCTCTCCTGAAAAGAACGCAGGAGCAGATCCGCTCCGAAGTCTCGGCGCTGAAGCTCCCACGCGGCATTTCGATAGTCTTGCCCAAGCAGCTTGGCTCTGATGAATTCACGGTTTCGCTTCGGGTGCGAAGCGCCGCCGAACTGGCGCATCTGCTCGCGGCGCTCGATCGATCGCGCGCGGGACTGACAAGGATTATTGAAATGCTCGCCGGCAAGAAGTGAAAAATGAAACGGTGAAAAGATGAAATTTGATCTCGACGCCGTGTTTGTCGAGCACGGATGCGCCGGCTCCGCGCTGGCGACTCGCATCCTGGGCGCGCTCCCGCGCGATGTGCCCGTCACCCATGTCACCGACGCGCGCGAGGCGGCCCGGCCCGCATTCGGCGCGCGCGATCCGTGCGGGGCCGGCAAACGCCGGATGGTGATCGCGCGGCGCAAGACTCCGTTCCTGGCGCCGTGTCCGGCAGGGTCCTCGGAATTCGCGTGCTGCGGATACCTGGTGCTCACGCTCGCATCGAACTGCCCGATGGATTGCTCGTACTGCTTTTTGCAGGAATTTCTGGCCGACAATCCCGCCTTCCAGGTGTATGCGAATTTCACCGATTCATTCGACGAGCTCGACCGGCTCGCCGGCAACGCTCGCGGGCGCAGCTTCCGCGTCGGCACCGGCGACCTGGCGGATTCGCTGGCGTTCGACTCGCTTACCTCGATCAGCCGCGACCTGATCGGGTTTTTTGCCTCGCGCGAGAATCTGACGCTGGAGCTCAAGACCAAGACCGACGAAATTGAAAATCTCCTTGGCATGGACCCGCGCGGCCGCGTGCTCGTCTCGTGGACCTTGTCGCCCGACGCCGTCTATCGCAGCTCAGAGCATCTCACCGCCTCGCCCGCGGCGCGAATCGCGGCGGCGCGCGCGGTCCTCGACGCCGGCTACCGCGTGGCGTTTCATCTCGATCCGTTGATCGCATATCCCGGCGCCGAGCGCGATTACCTGCTGCTCATCGACGAGCTGCTGGACACAGTTGCGCCCAAACAAATCTCGTTCATCAGCATGGGCGGTCTGCGGATGACGCCGCGGTTGCGCGGCGCCGCGCGCAGCCGTTTTCCCGGCGATCCGATGCTATGCGGCGAGGACGTGCCCGCCTCCGACGGGCGCTTTCGTACCTTTACGCCGCTGCGCCTCAACCTCTACCGCCGGCTTGCCGATCGTTTGCGCAAAGCGGGCGCCGAAATCCCCGCCTATTTGTGCATGGAAGCGGCCAGCGTCCATGAAAGCGTCTTTGGCGCGGCACCCTCCCGACCGGCTATAATCGGCACCCGCCTCGCGCGCGACTGAGCACGGACCGCGCACCGGCGGATTCAAAAGAAAATGCCGACCCGTAAAAAATCTGCCGCACGGCCAAATTCGATCGCGGCTTCCAACGGACTCCTTCGCGGCTCGCGCGCGGCGATCGACCGGCCCATCGGCGTGTTCGATTCGGGCATCGGCGGACTTACCGTCCTCAAAGCGCTGACCGCGGCTCTGCCCAACGAAGATTTCATCTACCTCGGCGACACGGCGCGGCTTCCCTACGGCACGAAATCCAACGAGGTCATCGTCCGCTACTCGAAGGAGAACACCGGCTTCCTGCTCGCCAAGGGAATCAAGATGCTGGTGGTCGCCTGCAATACGTCCAGCGCGGTCGCGCTCGACGCGATCGCGTCGGACACGATGGTCCCCGTGATCGGCGTGATCGAGCCCGGCGCGCGCGCGGCGGCCAAGGCCTCGCGCAACGGCAAAATAGGCGTGATCGGCACCGAAGCGACGATCGCGTCGGGCGCTTACACGCGCGCGATCCAGCGGCTGAGCCCGCGCTCCGAAATCTACACGCGCGCATGCCCGCTGCTGGTGCCGCTGGCCGAGGAAGGATGGACCGACAACGCGGTGGCGGAATTGACCGTCGCCCACTACCTCGAGAGTCTCAAACAAAGCGGCATCGATACGCTGCTGCTGGGATGCACCCATTACCCGCTGCTGCGCGATATGTTCGCGCGAATTCTGGGCCCGCGCGTGAAGCTCGTGGACTCCGCGACCGCGACCGCGGCCGACGTGCGCGACCGGCTGCGGACTTTCAAGCTCGCCCGGCGCACCGGCAAAGGGACTCAGAGTTTCTTCGTGACCGAGACCCCCGATCGTTTCGTCCGCGTCGGCCGCAGATTTCTCGGCCCGCAGGTCGAATCCGCCGTCCGCATCGAGCGCTAGTCCGCTCTGCTTGCCCCGGCGCACGGCTGTCTGGCCCCTGCCTAGCGCGACGATTTCAGGATAAGATGATTTACAGCTAAACTTGCGAGTTGTTTCACTATTTCACCGTGTCACCGGTCAGACCGCATCGCTGTGGCTCGTCGAGAACCTGATCTCAAAAAAAACCTTGCCGCAGAAATTGCTCATATAAGATGGCTTCAGCTATTTCCCTCGTAGCGCGGAAAATCTTCGGCTCGAAGAACGAACGCGAAATCAAACGGCTGCGTCCCGACGTGGACGAGATCAACCGGCTCGAACCGGAGACCTCGGCGCTGAGCGACGACGAGCTGCGGCGCAAAATTGCCGAATGGAAGGCGAGTATCAGCGCGATCGAAGAGCGCGAGCGGCGCGACGATGCGATGCTGGAAATCCTGCCGCAGGTCTTCGCCGTCGTGCGCGAGGGCGCCAAGCGGACCATCGGTCAGCGCCACTTCGACGTGCAGCTGGTCGGCGGAATGATCCTGCACCAGGGGCGAATCGCCGAAATGAAAACCGGCGAGGGCAAGACTCTGGTCGCCACGCTGCCCGCCGTGCTCAACGCGCTGTCGGGACGCGGCGTGCATATCGTCACCGTCAACGACTACCTGGCCCGGCGCGACTCCGAATGGATGGGGCGCATCTATAAATTCCTGGGCCTGACGGTCGGCGTCGTCGTCCACGGCGTGACCGACCAGGAGCGCAAGCTCGCCTACCGCGCCGATATCACTTACGGCCAGAACAACGAGTTCGGCTTCGACTACCTGCGCGACAACATGAAGTTCAACATCGAGGACTACGTCCAGCGCGAGCACAACTTCGCGATCGTGGACGAAGTGGACTCGATTCTGATCGACGAGGCGCGCACGCCGCTGATCATCTCCGGCGCCTCCGAGGAATCCACCGACACCTATTATGTGGTGGATCGCGTGATCCCGCGGCTCAAGCCCGAAGAGCACTACACCATCGACGAGAAGATGCGCACCGTGGCGCTGACCGAGGACGGGGTGACGCGAGTCGAGCAACTGCTCGGCGTCGAGAACCTGTACGACCCGCGCAACATCCTGCTGCTGCATCACGCCAACCAGGGACTCCGCGCGCATACGCTGTTCAAGCGCGACGTCGATTACGTCGTCAAGGAAGGCGAGGTGATCATCGTCGATGAATTCACCGGGCGGCTGATGCCGGGGCGGCGATGGAGCGACGGACTGCATCAGGCGGTCGAGGCGAAGGAGAACGTCAAGATCGAGTCGGAGAACCAGACGCTCGCCACCATCACGTTTCAGAACTACTTCCGAATGTACAAGAAGCTGTCCGGAATGACCGGCACGGCCGACACGGAAGCGGTCGAGTTCAAGGAAATCTATCGCCTCGACGTGGTCGTGATTCCGACCAATCAGCCGATGATCCGCATCGACAATCACGACCTCGTTTACAAAACCGAAGGCGAGAAGTTCGACGCCGTGATCGAGGAAATCCGCGACTGCCACGAACGCGGCCAGCCGGTGCTGGTCGGCACGGTCTCGATCGAAAAGTCCGAGCGCGTCGCCGACAAGCTCAAAAAAACCAGCGTCAAGCATTACGTGCTGAACGCCAAGAACCATGAGCGCGAAGCGGAAATCGTCGCCCAGGCCGGCCGTTTCGGCGCGGTCACGATTTCGACCAACATGGCCGGCCGCGGCACCGATATCGTGCTCGGCGGAAATCCCGAGTTCATGGCGGCGGCGGAAACCGGCACCAGGGAACCGGCCGATCCGAATTTCCAGGCTGCACTCGCGAAGTACCTCGAACAGTGCAAGGCCGAGCGCGAGAAAGTGCTCGAGGCCGGCGGCCTGCACATCCTCGGCACCGAGCGCCACGAGTCGCGCCGCATCGACAACCAGCTCCGCGGCCGGTCGGGTCGCCAGGGCGACCCCGGCTCGTCGCGATTCTACATGTCGCTCGAGGACGACTTGCTGCGGATCTTCGGCGCCGACCGTCTCAAGGGCCTGATGGGCCGAATCGGGATGGAGGACAACGAGCCCATCGAGCATCGATGGATATCGCGCGCGATCGAAAACGCGCAAAAGAAGGTCGAATCGCACAACTTCGACATCCGCAAGCATCTGCTCGAATACGACGACGTCATGAACAAGCAGCGCGAGGTGGTTTACCATCGCCGTCGCGAACTGCTCAGCGGCGCCTCGCTCAAGGATGACGTGCTCGACATGTGCGACGCGCTGATCGAGGAAATCGCGGCGGCGCACGCGAACAACGAGGCCGATCCGGCGCAATGGGACTGGAAGGCGATCGACGACGCGTTCTTCAAGCAGTTCAAGTTCCGCCCGGGCTTCAACGCGCAGACCGAAGTGGCCGGCAAGCCGGCTCAGTCAGCCGACGATCTGGCCGAGATCGGTTCCGAGCGCGTGCATCAGCTCTACGATCAGCGCGAAGCGGAATTCACCGAGCCGGTGATGCGCCAAATCGAAAAGATCGTGATGCTCCAGACGCTCGATTCGCTCTGGAAAGACCATCTGCTCGCGATGGACCATTTGAAGGAAGGAATCGGGCTGCGCGGCTACGCCCAGGTCAATCCGCTGGTCGAATACCAGAAAGAAGGGTTCACCATGTTCGAGGCGCTGATGGCGGTGATGCAACAGGACGTGGTCGAGAAAGTTTTTTCCGTCCAGGTGCAGCGCCAGCAGGACGTCGAGCAGATTCAGCAGCCCAAGCCGCAGCGGGTCGTGATGAGCCACGGCGGCGAGAGCGAGACGCCGGCGGCAACCCCGGCCAAGCGCGACACCGAAAAAGTCGGCCGCAACGATCCGTGCCCATGTGGCTCGGGTAAGAAGTACAAACGCTGCCACGGCAAGTGACGCACAGAAGCGTCCCTGCGGCCTTCCATTTGCACCCGCCTTTGGTCCGCGTATAGTTCGCCGCACGGAGGATTGCGCTGGATGAAAGTCGAACTCGATCCCGCCGCCGTGCGCGGATTTCGATTCGCCGGCGTCAGCGCCGGACTGAAGAGCAAGGCGGGCGCGCTTGACCTGGGCCTTATCGCCGCCGATCGCCCGGCCGCCGCAGCCGCGGTGTTCAGCGCCAATCGGGTGAAAGCCGCGCCGGTTTATGTGACGGCGGATCGCGTCAAGTCGGGCCGTTTGCAGGCGGTCGTCGCGAACTCGGGATGCGCCAACAGCTTCACCGGCGCGCAAGGGATGCGGCTTGCGCGCGACTCATGCGCGGAAGTCGCGCGACTTCTCGGATGCGCGCCGGAACTCGTTGTACCGTCCTCGACCGGTGTGATCGGCCATCTCTACGACTTCGCGAAATTCAAAACCGGCGCCGCCGATGCCGTGCGATCGCTGCGTGAAGACGGCCTGGCCGACTTCGCGCATGCGATCATGACGACTGACACGCGCGCCAAGACCGCCTCGACCAGCTTCAAGGCGGGCGGCGCGACCATCACGCTTGCCGGCGCGGTGAAAGGTGTCGGGATGATCTCGCCCAGGATGGCGACGATGCTGGGCTACCTGGTCACAGACGCGGTGATCGCTCCCTCTTTACTGAAAAAATCGCTCAAGGCCGCGCTGCCGGCCAGCTTCAACGCGATCACCGTTGACGGCGACATGTCAACCAACGACACGGTGATTATTTTGGCGAGCGGCGCCGCCAAAAATCGCGCATTCGGCGCGCGCGAGCAGGCGGCATTCGATCGCGCGGTCGAGGAAATTTCGGCGGCGCTCGCCCGCGAACTCGTGCGCGACGGCGAGGGAGCGACCAAGCTCGTCACCGTCGAGGTACGCGGCGCGCGCAATCCTGCCGACGCCGAGCGTGCGGCCCGTCAAATCGCCAACTCGCCGCTGGTCAAGACGGCGTTCTTCGGATGCGATCCGAACGTGGGCCGAATCCTGATGGCCGCGGGATCGTCCGGCGCGTACGTCGAGCCCGACAAGCTGGTGCTGTGGATCGGCGGAGTGAAAGTTGCCTTGAACGGCCGGCTGCTGACCGAGGCGCTGGCGGCTGCGGGGGCTCGGATGAAAGAGCGCGAATTCGCGGTGCGACTCGATCTGCGGCTGGGGAAATCGAGCGCCCGGATTCTAACTTGCGACCTGAGCTACGATTACGTGCGAATCAACGCGGAGTACACGACCTGAGCGCGGGCAATTGCGGACGGCAAGCTTCAGCGCGCGGCAAACATGCGGCCCGCGGCGTAAGTCACACCCGCGGCCGCCATTCCAATCAACATGCTTTCGAGTCCGCTGCGCCACCACGAACGGCTGGTGATGATCGTCTTCAGCGCGCCGACTCCGAACAGCACCGCGACGGTCGAGATGGCCGACACGATCAGGGCGCGGCTCGGCTGAAAAAAAATGTACGCCCAGACGGGCACTGCCGCGCCTGACAGATACGACAAGCCGACGGCAAAGGCGGAGCGGAGCGGGTTGTCGAAGGATTCTTCGTTGAAACCCAGCTCCTCGCGCATCATCACGTTGCTCCATCGCTCGGGGTCCGACGTGATGTGCGCGACGATCTGATCGAGCAATGGACCGGCGAACCCTTTTTTTCGATAGATGGTGCTGACCTCTTCGCGCTCGCGTTCGGGCCATCGGCGGATTTCGTCGCGCTCGCGTTCTATCTCGCTTTGATAAAACTCGATTTGTGAGCGCGCGGAGATGAACGCCGCAAGTCCCATCGCTACCGCGCCGCCAAGCATCTCCGACAGTCCCGCCATCATCGCTGCGTTGCCGGTGACGAACGCGCCCGCGACCCCGGAGGTAACGGCGAACGAGGCGACCAGTCCGTCGTTCAGCCCGAGCATCACGTCGCGCACCCAGCTTCCGCCGGCGGCGTGGACCTGCTCGGTGTGATGGTCGTACTCGCGGCTGAGGATCGAAAAAGCCATTACTCAGTCCCTCCGGCGAGCGGCTTCACGACCGGCTCGGTGGCCGGGGCGCCGCGGCGCTTGCGGCGGTCGATCGACTCGCGCGCCGCTCCGACTTCGGCGACCATCCTGCGCGCGACCGCGCGATCCGGCCGACGGCCCAGGTAAGAGTAAAGAAAATCGAGCCGCGCCGCGCGGCAGAGAAATCGCCCGATGCTGCGATCGAGATGCACCAGGTTCAGAATTCGGCGATCCCACGATACGTTGGCGGCGCGGCGGAAATCCTCGAGATCGATAAAGTACACTTTGAAGCCGCCGGACTGGTTTTCCTCGACCATGATGTTGGTCTCTTGCAGATCGCGAGTGTAAAGACCGGACTCATGGAGGCGGCGGATTTGCGCGGCCACCGTATCGGAGATTTGTTTTCGGCGATGCACGTCGCGCCCCTTGATTGCTCCGGGGCCGAGCATGAAGCGGCTCAGGGAGTCGGCGTTGATGAGTGCGCGGCTGACAAGATAGGAGGCTCGAATCGCACCCGCCTGGTACAAATCCATGGCCGCCAGCGGCTCCGGATGCGCGACGCCTTGCGCCCGGAGCATCGCGGCGCCAGCGAGCGATCGCGCGACGCGAGACCCGCGCAATCGCGCGTAAACGCCGCGGCTCCATGAGCAAACCTCGACGCGCTTTATGAACGCGGGACCGGCGCCGGGGAGGTCGAGGAATCCAGCCAGCGTGCGCGCTTCAGACTTGAGCACCCGAAAATCCGGCGACGCGATCAATTCGTCGGCGCGCTCGATAACCGCGCGCCAGTCCGGCGAACGCGCATAGAGGACTACCCTGCGCATGCGCAATCAAGCCTAGCCCTTTCGCGCACCGATGGCATCGGGGGGCGCGCCGGCAGGGCGCCTGTTCAGCAGGTCATGACAATCTATCGCGAGAATGGCGAAGCTCATCCATTGAATCGCTTTGCGAGTTTTGCCCATTGCGCGTCGTCAGCGCCCGCGCGAAACGGAATGTAAAACGCAACCCGGTCGAGCAGCCCATCGTAACGCTGCATCACCTTGTCCGCGATCTCGTCGTAGGTGCCCGCGACCGTGTACACGTCGAGCATCTCGTCCGTGATCTCTTTGGCCATCGAGACCCACTCGCCTTTGGCAGCCTTTTCGTTCAGTCGCTGGGCGACGTCGCCCCATCCGTGCGTGTCGAGCACGATCTTGTAGGTTCGCGTCGAGGCGTAGAACGAGATCTGCTGGCGGACGACTTCGCGCATTTTTTTTATTTCGTCCTGGTCGCGGCCGGTAATTACGAACGCCGTCGATTGGATTTCGAAGTCTTTGCGCGAGCGCCCGGCCTGCTTGAGACCCTTCTCGACGTTCGGCAGCACGAATTCGCGGAGATACTTGGGCGAGTTGAAGGGATGCGCATGCAGGCCCTCGCACAGTTCGCCGGCGAGCCGGATGATATGTTCGTTCACACCGGCGATGTGAATCGGCACGTTCGAGTAGTTGTGTCTGGCCGGCGTGAAGAACGGCGTCATCAACGAGAAGTTGTAGTACTTTCCCTGAAACGAAAGTTTCGCGCCGCCCTCCGACCAGCATTTGAAGATCGCGCGCAGCGCCAGGATGTACTCGCGCAGGCGCGGCACCGGCGCTTCCCACTTCGTGCTGTAGCGGCGCTCGATATGGCCCTTGACCTGCGTGCCGAGCCCGAGGATGAAGCGGCCCTCGGAAAATCCCGCGAGGTCCCACGCGGCCGCGGCGGTAACCATGGGGCTGCGCGGAAACGCAATCGCAACCGACGTACCCATTTTGACTCGCCGGGTATGCTCCGCGATCAGCGCGGCCGGAAGGAAGCCGTCGTTGCCGGCCTCGGGAATCCAGATCGCGTCGAACCCCGCCGCCTCGGCGGCGCGGGCCGCGGCCGGAACATCGCGCAAGTTGCGCGCCGAGAGACCGGTGTCGAGCTTCATAATTTTCACTCCCGCGTAAATTTTTTCGACGAGCGGGCGAAATCGTAACAAAGCCCGTGGCAAACTGGAAAGAGCGCGCTCAGCGGGGCGCGGCGGCGCGGCTGCGAATCACGTCGAGCAAGCGGCGCGGGTAGTCGCTCATCAGTCCGTCCACGCCCAAGTCGAGCAGTTCCCGCATCTCGGCTTCCTCGTTCACCGTCCAGACGTGCACTTCGAGTCCGATGCGATGCGCGAACTCGACACTTTCGGGCGTGACCAGCTGCCACGATTCATAACTGGGCGGGATTTGGAGTGCGTCGCCGGGCGGACGATAGTTGTCGCGGCTCACCATCGCCTGAAAGAATCCGCCCGTTTCGAAGTACGAAAAGTTGGTCGGGATGTCCGGCGCCAGCATCCGGGCCTCGTCGAGCGGTTGCTGGTGCTCGCTGGCGACAAACACACGCTTGCGCATCCCGGCGCGATCGATCACGTCGAGCATCGGCGCGACCACGCTCGGCGCGATTTGCTTGACTTCGATCTCTATCCGCAGCGATGGAAACGCCGCAAGCACGTCGGCCAGACGCGGCATCCGGATACCCCTGTCTCTGAATGGAAAATTCGCGCCGTCGAGCGTAAACATGCGGCCCGCGTCGGCCGCCGCAAGCTCGGCGTATGTCATCTCGCAGATGACGCCGGCGCGCCCGCAAGTGCGCTCCAGATGGTCGTCGTGACTGACAACGATTTCGCCGTCGCGCGTCATGTGGATGTCAAGTTCGAGATACTGAATGCCGATCGCAGCGGCGGCGGCAAATGCTTCGAGCGTGTTTTCAGGATGCGTACCGGCGCATCCGCGATGGCCGAAGGCGCGCGGCAATCCGGGCTTGAAGAAATCGGTATTGGTATGCTCGCGCATTTCAGATGCGACCTCGCCGCGATTTCAGCCGTAACCGGGAAGCTGTGACCTGGCAATGGCGATGGAAGAGTGGAGCGATACCGTGAGGCCGTGAAGAATTCAGATCACAGCGCGCTGTCGGACCCCAAGGCGCCGAGCGCCGGGCCGCTGCGGCTGCTCGAAATTCTCTGTGCGCGCAGATGGGTGCTTTTTGAGGGGCTGTGGCCGAGCGTCACGTGGTACATGTCGGCGAACTTCGAGATCGCGGGTTTGCGCGCGTCGGTCGCGATGAAATGGCTGCCCAGGTCGGGCAGCGCGGCCAGCGCGGACTGGTAGCGATCCTTGATGTCGTCGAAGATCGCCTTCATCCGCGGCGAGACCTCGTGATTCTCGCCCAGCTTCTCGGTGAGAGGATTGACCCAGGCGCCGTCTTTTTCCATCGCGAAATGGAGATGCGGACCGGTCGAAAGGCCGGTCGAGCCGACATTTCCAATGACCTGCCCGATATGAACGTAACCGCCCGGCTTCACCTCGGAGCTAATCTTCGACAGATGACCGTAAATGCTGATCATCTCATGCTGATGTTGAATGCGGATGCAATTGCCAAGCTCGCCCTGCCATCCCGCACTTATAACTTTGCCATCGGCGACGGCTTTGACCGGCTCGCCGTATTTGGCGACCAGATCGACGCCGACATGAGGCCGGTACTCGTGCAGGATCGGATGCCAGCGATGGAAGGTGAAGCCCGAGGAAATGTACTTGAAATTGAGCGGAAACTTCAGGGACTGCGGGCCGAGCGCGTGGCCCTTTTCGTCATATAGATGAGGGCGGCCGTGTTCGTCGGAGAATGATATCGCCGTCAGTGTGCGGCTCCCAAAGCGGATTTGCGCCGCCTGCACGTCACCGGCGAGCGTGTAGGAGCCGTCGCGGCTGACCTTTTCATCGTAAATCAGCTTGACCGCGGAGCCGGGCGCGAGGCGGTTGAGATCGTGGCGGTCCGCGAACGCGTCCTGCAGCGTGGCGACGATTGGCTTGGGTATCCCGTTCTCGGCGGCTGCGCGCTGGAAGTTGTCCTTGACCGCGAACGTCAGCTTGATCGGACGAATGAAATACTCGAGCGGCCGCAGCGCAGCCTTCAGCACGCCGGCGCCGAGACTGGCCGCGGTGACCGTGGTCTTTTCGTCAAGATCGTACTTGAGGCCGCGCATCTCGCCGGTCTCGGGATCCCGGTACAGCGTCAGCGGATGCCCGCTGTAAAAATATCGGTTCGCGGTGATGCGCTGAATGTACGTCGCCCACTGATGCGCGTCGTCCGGTTCCATCCCGGCTTTGCGAAGGTAGCTTTCGATTGGCGCGGTGCGGTCCAGCGTCATGCTGATTATGATCGACGCAGGTGCGGGTTCGGCGGATTCTGGCTGCTCGACTACGTCAGGGCCGTCCTTGCCGGCATCCAGTTGGGAGCTGAGCGTGTCGAGCGGCGAGGCAAGCGTCTGCGGATTTGCCTGGAAAAAAAGAAACAGCGCCGCGGTAGTCGCAATCAGGGCAACGACCAACCCCGTCAGCGCGCGCGGATATCCCAAAGAGCGTCTCCCCCGAGCCAGCATCATCAGCGACGCTAAGTCATTCGCCTATCCAACGCAACCCTTGGCGGTGTATCCGTCTGATACATTCCGATCATCTCTATTCGCACTTCGCCCGGAATAGCGACAGAGATTAACGCAGTTACAATAGGCACAAATGAACTGATGCGCAGGGCACATGCGAATCGCGAGTATCTGACGCGCGGGACTCGATCGAAAGGGGCGGTCTCCGGGCAAATTCATCAGGGACAATTCCGAGCCGCACGATACCCCGCCTGTTCCGCCGCTTCGCGGCTCGCGAACACGACTCGATTCTCGGGCGCCATCCTGTCGTAGCTTCCGCATCCGGGCCACGCGTAAATCTTGCTTCGGCGATTGCCAACGAAAACGATTTGGTCCCCAACGGCAACGGTCTTCGATGAAACAACCTGAGCCGGGGCGGAATTCGCTTTCGATCCACGCGGCGCATCGTTCGGAGCAGCGGGCTGTGTCCAGGTCTCATTCAAGAGGCTGGCCAGCCTGAATCCCGCCTTCGCAAGCTGATGACCCGCGACCGCGTCAGCGCGGTACATGTAAGAAGAGTCCAGTTCGACGGCGTGTCCGAGAGGATTGCGGCAGACATTGGCTGTGGGTTGGCAGGGTTCGATGGGGATGTGGAGCGCGGCGTAAATGTCGGAACGCGCCAGTTGATTCGATTCCCACGCAATGTCGCCGGCAGGAATCCATGAATCGGCCTCTTTCTCAGGCGCATATTTTCGTTCCAACTTGTGGGCCGTCGTCTGGGGCCTTCCGGAATCGATGCTGTCTTCGAGACCGCGCACGACGGTGGTGTCCCAGATCTCGTGAAGATCTTTTGCTCGAGTATTCGGTTTGACCGTTATGCAATTGCCGCCGCGGTCCTCGTCGTTCGCGGCGTGCAGCGGTTGATGGATGTCGCCGACAAAGTGGATCAGGAACGCGAGATCGCCGGCAGCGCCCCAGCGGTCGTACTTCGCCTCTTTCAAGCGCTTCGAATATTCGTCGATTTTCCCTGTCACGCAGTTTCCGCCGGGGCATCGTGCAGGAACGTCCGCTCGCCGGTCTTGCAGGCAAATGTCGATGAAGTGCCATGGCTTCGTCAAAGGATCTTCATCGCGGAACTCGAAATCCGGACGGATCGAAGCCGCCTCCATCGCAGTTGCAATTGCTCTTTTGTTGGCTGACGCGCCCAGGATGTCTGCCACATGACTCGCGGCCGCCGGCGTGAGGTTGTCCGCCGCAATGATTGCGACGATTTTGTGCCCGTCAACTCCCCAAGCCGACGCCGATACAGGGCAGAGCAGGACCGCCAATACGAGATTGGCAATGCACAGCGGCGCTGAATGCGAGGATTGCGAAAACGGTTCCATCAAATTCATCAGATAGGCCCAGCCCTCGATTGTGGCCCCCATAGTACCAGCGGTCATGAAAATTGTTATCCTCCAACCCGCAGACGCGGGAGATCGCCTATGAACCACGAATATCAACCGCGCGCGACGGAACTGAACGAGCAAACCAATGCCAATCGCTGCGCTTGATCTCGGGCGGCGCCGAATCGGCGTCGCCGTCACCGACGCGGCCTCGATCGGCGCGCATCCGGTGGGTATCGTCGAGCGGCGCGCGCTCAAGCACGACCTCGAGGCGATCGCCGCGATGCTGCGCGACCGTCACGTAAGCACGATTGTCGTCGGCCTGCCGCTCAACATGGATGGCAGCGAAGGCCCCGTTGCCCGTTCGGCGCGGAGGTTCGCCGCGAGCCTGGCGGACGCCCTCGGTGTCAGCGTCGAGATGTTCGACGAGCGGCTGACGAGCTTCGAAGCGCGGGAGCGTCTGGCGGACATGCCGACCAGGAGGGGCGCGCGCAAGTCAGGGCTCGACGCGCTCGCTGCGGTGGTGATCCTCGAAGGCTGGATGCAAGCGCATCCGGACAGAGTCCCGCGCGGCGGCGGCGGCTGATGAAAAACTGCGGCGCGAAATATATCCTCGAATTAGATGAAGCTTGCGGCATCAATCCTCGCAGTCGCGATCGTCGTGGGCGCAGCGTACGCCGCGTTCTCATACTACTGGCTGAGTCCCACCGAAAAATTCGCGCCGCCGCGGGAACTCACGATTGAAAAGGGCGAGTCGTTTCGCCAAATCGCGCGGGCGCTGGCGGACGCCGGCGTGGTTCGAAGCGCGCTCGCGCTGCGATTATACGGCCAGATGAGCGAGACCGCGCGCCAAGTCAAGCCGGGCGACTATGCTTTCAACGGCGGCGAGCGGATTCCCGACGTGATGCGCCATCTGGTCAGGGGCGATTTCGTCGTCGTCACAATCACGATTCCCGAAGGCATGACGGTCCATCAGATCGCGCAGCGGTTGGCCGAGACCGGCCTGGTCTGCGAGGATGAATTCGAGCAGGCCGCGCGCGACGGCGCGATGGTGCGCGCGCTGGGGCTGATGCCGCTCGGCGCGGAAGGCTACCTGTTCCCGGCGACCTACAGATTTTCGCCGCACGCGAAGACCAACGACGTGCTCTCCGCGATGCTCGCGCGGTTCTACCAGGTCCTGACGCCTGCGGTGGAAGAGCGGATGTTCGAGGCCGGCCTGGATGCGCGCCGGCTGGTCACGATGGCCTCGATCGTCGAGAAGGAAGCGAAAGTGCCGGGCGAGCGGCCGCTGATCGCGGGCGTGTTCTACAATCGGCTGCGGCTCAAGATGCCGCTGCAATCCGACCCGACGGCGGAGTATGCGCTCGACGGAGCGAGGGCGTCGGCCGCAAGCGCGGTTCACACGGCGTCGGCCTTCAATACGTACGACTTCACCGGCTTGCCGCCCGGGCCAATCGCGAATCCCGGGCTGAAATCGATCGAAGCCGCGCTATATCCGACGCATACCGAATTTCTCTATTTTGTCGCCCGCGAAGGCGGCACTCATGTCTTTTCGAAATCGTTTGAGGAGCATCGGCGCGCGATCGCACTGGAACGGAAACCGCCGGCAGGTAAACCGGCCGCAATCCCGGTAAAATAAGGCGGTCCGGGCCGCCGATTGGACGGTCGCATCTGCGTCGAGTACGCTATAATTTCATTCTGTGGACAATCCGGTCGAGACAATCGGGATCGCCAGCGCGCGGATCGCGCGGCTAGCCGCCATCCGTGCGATGCTATGCGCGGTTGCGCCGGCGCTCACCGCGATCGCGCTGGGAGCGTTGCTCACGCAGATTGGCGACGTGACCTGGACGCGGCTGGGATACCGGCTTGCGCCCGAGCGTGGCGCGGTGCTCAGCCTCGCGTTGATCGGCGCGGGCATCGTGGTGCTGGCGGCAGGATTGGTCATGGCATTTCGGGCGTATCGGCGCGCCAGCGACTTTGTGGCGGCGGCAGCCGAACTCGACGACCGCCTGGAATGCCATCAGGAGATCGTGACGTTCGCCACGCTGGCCGATCCGTCGGCGCCGGAGAGCATCCGTGCGCGGCGCACGCCGCTGTTCCCGATTCTGTGGCGGCGCGCGATCGCGCTGTTCGGCGGTCTCGATGTGCGCCGGGAATTCAGACTCGAAATCGGCGAGCCGCTCAAGCGATCCTCGATTTTTGCGGGCGTGGTCGCGCTTGCGATGGTGCTGGCGACATTAGGATTGGTGCGCGCGCCGACGCCCGAGAATACCGAGGCCGCCAAGCTGCGCGCGATCGCCGCGGAGATCGCCAGAACATCGGCCAGCTCCGACGATTCCGCGCTGGTGGACAAGATTCGCCAGGCAGCCGACGCACTGGAAAATTCCAAGCTGCCGCCCGAGGAGAAAAAGAAGCGCATCGAGGAAGCGATGCGGGAGGCCGACAAGGCCGCTCAGAAGCGCAACAACAGCCAGTCCGGAAAAAATCAGGGCACCGGCAAGTCGAACGCGCAGAACGGAAAGGGCAGCGGCAAGAGCCAGAGCCAGGGCAGCTCATCGGGCGCGGGCAGCGGCCAGGGCAAGAGCGGGTCCGGCGCCGGCCAGAACCTGGGCGGCGGCAGCGCGGGTTCAGGCAAAGGCGAAACCGGCAAGAATTCAGGCAAGAACGAAGGCGGAAAAGGATCGGCAAAAAACGACAAGAACGATCAGCACAAGGGCGACCAATCGAGCATCGAACTCCACAACGAACTCGCCAAAGCCGAAGCGCAGGTCGAGACCGCCAACGCAAAAAATCCCGGCCCCAACAACCAGCCCGGCAACGACAAAAATCAAGGCGGCGGCAGCCAGCCCGAGCCCAACCGACCCGGCAATATCCCCAAGCCGGGCGCCAACGCCGATCGCAATATTCCCGCCACCGGCGGCAAGCCTAAGAATAACAAGGACATGGGCTCGAACCTCGGCGATACGCATCTTGGCGAGATGCCGACCTCAACCAATGCGCAGCGCTTCCTGAAGCCCGGCGAGAAGGGTGCGACCGTTGACATCAAGGATGCGCGCTACGTCATGTTCCGGCTGCCGGGAGCGCCCTCTTCCGGTAACGGCGGAAAAACGGTACTTGACACCGATCGGCCCACGGCGACGACGGGTTACGTCAATGCCCCGCTTGCGCCGACCAGCGACGACGCGCCGCCCGACGAACGACAACTGGTGCCGCCGCGCTATCGCGACATGATTCATTAGATTCAGGATAAGGAAGGACAACGGATGGGAGCGGCTCCTCAACAAGCTTCACCCGACCAGCGGGTCGCGGAATTCCGCAAGATTTTCTCGCGCGCCGAGAGCGAAGTCGCGCGCGTGATCGTCGGCCATCGTGAGGTCGTGCGAAAGATGCTGACCGCGCTGTTCTGCGGCGGCCATATTTTGATCGAAGGCGTGCCCGGACTGGGCAAGACGCTGATGGTCAAGGCGGCCAGCGAAACGCTCGGGCTCAGCTTCAAACGAATTCAGTTCACGCCCGACCTGATGCCCTCGGATATCATCGGCACGCAGGTGCTGACCGAGGCCGACGGTCATCGCGAGTTCCAGTTCAAGCCCGGCCCGATCTTCGCGCACATGGTGCTCGGCGACGAGATCAATCGCGCGACGCCCAAGACGCAATCGGCCGTGCTCGAGGCGATGGAAGAGCATCAGGTCACCGTCTTCGGCACCACCTACGTGCTCGATCCGCCGTATATCGTCCTCGCCACGGAAAATCCCATCGAGCTCGAAGGAACCTATCCGCTGCCCGAGGCGCAGATGGATCGGTTCATCTTCAAAGTCGTGATGGGATCGCCCAAGCCTGACGAATTGCGCGAAATCCTCAGCCGCACCACTGGCACGGCGCAAAATCGCATTCAGCCGGTGTTCGAACCTTCGCGCGCGCCGCGGGCGATCGAGGAACTCAAAGCTCTGGTTCGCGAGGTGATGGTGGCCGAACCGCTCGAGCGTTTCATCATCGGCGTGATCGGCGGATGCACTCCCGGCGGTCCCGGCGCCATTCCCGAGGTCTCCCAATACCTGCGTTTTGGGCCGAGCCCGCGCGGCGCGCAGGCGCTGATTTTGTGCGCCAAGGTTAACGCATTGCTCGCCGGCCGCGTGAGCGTGAGCTACGACGATATCGACGACGCGATCGTCCCGTGCCTGCGCCATCGCTTGCTGCTCAACTTCCAGGCCGAGGCCGAAAGTGTTTCTTCCGAATCGATCCTCGAGCAGGTGGTAAAGCGGCTCAGGAAGCCGCGCACGTAGCCGATGTTCGGACTGCCGGACGAGTTCACGCCGGGTTTTCTTGCCCGGCTCGAAAAGCTCAGGATCAGAACCCGCCAGCGATACGCCGGGCTGGGCCGGGGGATGCATCTGTCGCCCAAGCGCGGCTCGTCGCTCGAGTTCAACGATTTTCGTCATTACTCGCCCGGCGACGACTTCCGTTACATCGATTGGGGGCTTTACGGCCGCAGCGACAAACTCTACATCAAGCTTTTCCAGGAAGAGGAAGACCTGCTCACGTACATCTTCGTCGATGCGAGCGCGTCGATGGCGTATCCGGCGGGCGACCGCAAGTTCGAGTCGGCGATCCTGACTGCGCTCGCACTTGCCTACGTCGCGCTGGCCAGCGGCGATCGGGTGATGCTGCGCGTGCTCGGCGGCAGCGGCGGGAAGGTGAATCCGTCGTTCGTCAACGGCCGCCATCGAATCGTCGAGCTCGCGCGCCGCCTTCACAATCTCAAGCCGGGCGGGCAGTTCGATTTCGCGACTTCGCTGGCGACCGAGCTGCTCGCGATTCGGCGCGCCGGCAAGGTGTTTATCGTTTCCGATTTCCTGATGCTGCTCAACTCGGTCACGCGCGGGCTGGGGATGTTCACCGCGGCCTCGATGGACCTGACGGCCGTGCAGATTCTCGGCGGGCGCGAGCTCAACGGCCAGGGCCTCGACGGCGACGTGGAGGTAGTCGATTCCGAGTCCGGCGAGCGGCTGCGCGTCTCGATCGGCGACCGCGAGCGCACGCAGTATCGCGAGACGATGCTGCGTCTCACGCGCGAAATAAAATCCTTCTGCCTCGGACGCGGGCTGCATTACGCGCTCTACACGACCGACCACGACTTCCAGAATTTCTTCGTCCGCGCGGTGAGCGACCTCGGCCTGGCGCACTGAAGAGTTATCCGATGGGATTCCTTTATCCAGGCGCGCTCGTATTTTTCGCCCTGGTGCCGGCGCTGGTGCTGGCATACCTGGCCAAGGAGCGGCCGGCGCGGGTGACGGTGTCAAGCGTGCTGGCGTTTCGCGCGCTGCGCGGTTTTCGGCGCGAGCGTTTCGGCGGATGGCCGCGGCTGGATTGGATGTTCTTCGCCGAGGTCTTCATCCTGAGTCTCGCGGTGCTCGCGATGGCGGGTCCGTTCATCTGGAAGAAAACCGCTCCGCTGGCAGTCGTGATCGACAATTCCGCCGCGATGCAGGCGTTGACGCCCGCAGGTAAGAGCCGTTTCGAGGTTGCGCGCGAAAAGCTCGACGCCGCCTTGTCCGCCGAAGACGGCGGTGGCGAAATCTCAGTTTACGTCACCGCGCCGCAGCCGCGCCGCGTGGCGCCCCCGTTCAGTACCCTGACCGAGGCGCGCCTTGCGCTGTCGCGAATCAAGCCGACCGATGCGCCCAACGATCAAACGACACTCGAGAATTTCCTCGGCAACCTCGCCTCGGAAGCGCGCGTCAGCAAGGTGATTTTTGCCGGCGCCAACGCGCTCGCCGCGCCGGTCCCCGCGCGAATTCATCCGATCGCGGTGGGCGACGCGGTCGCCAACGCCGCGATCGGCTCGTTCTCGCTGCGGCGCGAAGTCCTTGGCGCGGAAGCTCTCCACGCGAGTCTCTCCATCGCCAACTTCAGCCCTGAAACCCGCACGCTCGAGCTCGTCGTGAGCGGAGACGGCAGGGAAATCGCCCACGCCAAGGAAGCTCTCGGCGCGCGTGAGACCGCTACGCTCGAGTTCCCCGCGATCCCGCCCGCGCGGATTTACCAGGCAAAACTCGCGCCCGACGACGCGCTCGCTCTCGACAACGTCGCTTACGCGACAGCCGGCTCCGTCAAGAACGTGTCGATTCTTTTCATCAGCCCGACTCCGGCCGACGCCGCGGGCCTGAACTCGATTCCCGGCGTCGAGGTCACCGCTCAAACCCCCGATTCCTACTCGCCCGGCGATCTCGGCAACTTCGATCTCGCCATCTTTGAATACGCCGCGCCCAAGGAACTCCCCGGCGTGAACACGATGCTCGTGATGCCGCCGCCGGGCGATCCCGTTTTCGGATTGACGGTGACGCCGACCGCGAAGGTCCAGATCGCCGGATGGCGCACGACCGACACGCTCACCGATTCGGTGAACTTCCGCCTGCTCAGTCTGCGCGGCGGCGAGTATTTCGGGACTCATCCATGGATGAGCCAGGTGGTCGGCGGCGACGGCGGCGCGATCGTGCTCAAGGGCGAGCGCGGAGCGCATCGTTTCGTCGCGACCGGCTTCAATCCGTTTCCGTATCTCGGGCGGCGCAACCTTCCCATGTCGGTGCTGACGCTCAACGCCATCAGTTATCTGGCCGGACTGGGTGCGAACAGCAGCGGCTACCGGACCGGACAGCCGTGGCTGGCGCCGGCGGGCGTCGAGCGCGTGATACTCCCGTCGGGAAGCGCGGCGGCAGCAAATCCCGGCACGCTTTTCACCGCGGTGTCGGAGCAGGGAATCTACGAACTCGTCGGTCCGGGCGGCGCGAAGACGCCGCGCGCTGTGAATCTTGCCGACTTGACCGAGTCGGATCTCTCCAGCTCGCCGCAGCTCAAAGTCGAAGCCGCAAGTTCGGGTTCCGCAGCCGCGCCGGTGATGGAAAAATCCCCGCTTGGCGATTACCTTCTCGCCGCGATTATCGCGCTGACCGCTCTGGAAGCCCTTCTCGTCTATCGGCGCCGCCGCATCGCCGAGGCCGCCGCGCCGTGATTCCAACAGTCTCCCCGCACGATTTGAGCTTCGCTCATCGCGAGCTGCTGTATCTGCTCGCGATTCCCGCGATCGTTTTGCTCTGGGGTCTTGTCAACGCGCGCGAAATTCGCCGCGTGTTTGCGCCGCTGATGCGCGCGATAGTGCTCGCCCTGTTCGTCGTCGCGCTCGCAAATCCGCAGCAGGTGATGCATTCCGAGGGCGCCGCGCGGCCCGCAATCGCCGACGCGAGCGCCAGTATCACGCCGGCGATGCGCGCGTGGACGCTCAAGCTGATCCGCGACGACCTCGGGCTGCGCGCGGCAGATCCCGCGTACATGTTCGCGGCCAGCGCGGTCCCGGAATCGATCGGCGCCGTCGAATCGGCGTTCGCCAACGGGACCGGATGCGCCGAATGCGGGCCCGGCGCGACCAACCTTGAAAGCGCGCTCTACCGTATCGCCGCAGATCCCGACGCGCACGGCGGCCCGGCCGTGATGGTGACCGACGGATGGCAAAATCGCGGCGACGCGGAGCGCGCGATAAGCGCGATTGTCTCCGCCGAGATTCGCCTCGACATCTTCACGCCGCCCGGCGCGCGTTCGATTCCCAACGTCGCGATGACGGCGCTTTCGCTTCCGCCGGCGCTGGAGAAAGCCGCTCCGTTCGCGCTCGGCGTCACGATGGAGAATCTTAACGACCTGCCCGCGGCGGGAACCATCACCATCGAGCGCGACGGCGCGGTTATCGATGAGCGCAAAGTGACGCTGGCGCGCGGCTCGCAGCGCTTCGACTTCCCGGTCCGCACCGAAACCGCCGGCCTGGCTTCGTACACCGCCGCCTTCAAGCCCGACAATCCCGCGCTCGACGCGTACCCCGAGGACGACTCGCTCAAAGGATGGGTGGGAGTGGGCGCGCGGCGCAAAGTTCTGATTCTTAGCGACAGCGCCAGGGACGCCAACTATCTCGGCATCGTCGTCAATCGGATGGGACTCGAACCGACCGTCGTGCCCGTCACCGGCGGGACCTGGGACGGCGCCGTCTCGGGTTACGACGCGGTGTTGATCAACAACGTGCCGAGCGAACGAATCGCGCCGGCCGCGCAGAACGCGATGGCGGAGTACGTGCGTCGCGGCGGTTCGCTCGCGATGATCGGCGGCGATTCGAGTTTCGGCCTTGGCGGTTATGCGGACAGCCCGCTCGCGGCCGTGATGCCGGTGACGATGAAGCCGCCGCAGCACAAGGAAAAGAAACGCGCGCTGATATTGATCATCGACAAGTCGGGCTCGATGGGCCGCAACGACAAGCTCACCTACGCCAAAGCCGCCGCCGAGACCGTCACCAGAACTCTCAAGGACAACGACCTGATCGGCGTCATCGGATTCGACTCGCAGCCGTTCGTCGTCATCCCGCTGCAGTCCGTCGGCCAGAGCCGCCCGTATTTCGATCAGATGATCAACCGGCTCTCCGCGCATGGCCAGACTTTCATGATTCCGGCGCTGCGCGAGGCCGAACGCATGCTCGGCAACAGCGGCGCACAGGTCAAGCACGTCGTTGTCCTCACCGACGGCGAGACCGGAGGCACCGCCGAGATGTACTATGACCTGGTCTCGCGGATGCATCATGACGCCAACACGACGATCTCGACGATCGCAATCGGGCGGGACGCCAATGTGGACCTGCTCCAGGCGATCGCCAGGTACGGCGGCGGTTCCTACTATCAGACCGACAGTCCGCGCAATCTGCCCCAGCTTTTCGTCCAAGACTTTCGCGCCCACGGCGGCGAGATCACGATGGTCGAAAAAGAATTCACACCGCGCAGCGAAAGCCCCGACGCGATTTTGAAAGATCTCGCGGCGCGCCAGATGCCACCGCTCAAGGGCTACGTCTCCACCGAGATCAAACCGCGCGCCACGATGAGCATGTACGTCGATCGCAGCGGCACGCGCGAGCCCGTCATCGCGAGCTGGAAGTACGGCGCGGGCAAAGCGATGGCGGTGACCACGGACGCGAGCGGGCGATGGTCCGGCAGGTGGGTCAGCGCGAATGTTTTTCAGCCGCTGTGGGATCGCATTCTCGCCTGGATGACGCCGGAGATGCCCGCCGAACCCAAAATCGACGTCGCACTCGGCTACAATGCCGGCCGGATCAATATAAAGCTGACCGACTACAGCGCCGAGCCGGGCAACGCCGCCCGCCTGGTAACCGTGCTCGTGACGCGGCCCGACGGAACCCGGACTGAAACCGCACTCACCGAAGAAGTTGTGGGCGAGTTGTCGGGATCGATCGACGCGCCCGCCCCCGGCAATTACTACTTCGAAGTGCGCTCGCCGGCCGGCAAGGACAAGAAGTTCCCGCCGCTCGCGTTCACCGTCAGTCCGTCGGTCAACGCCGAACTGCCGCGCCCCGAGCCCAACTACGGCCTGCTCGAACAACTCGCGTCCGCCACCGGCGGGCGTCTCAATCCGTCGCCGGCGGAAGTCTCGACGCAACGCGCCACGCTCGAGCGCCGCGTCTCGATGAATCCGTACCTGCTCGTCGCCGCGATGATTATGCTTATTGGTGAGGCGCTGGTTCGCCGCCTCACTGCGTGAGAGCAGTTCGATGAAAGACGACCCGGTTCACCCCAAGGCGCAACGTCTGCGCGCGATGCGGCTTGCGCTTTTTTGTGTCATGCGCTTTTTTTGCCTCCGTTTTTTTGTGTCATCCCGAGCGAAGCCGAGGCACCCCGGATCTTTCTCGACGCCGAGACTGTTCGACTTCGCTTAAGGCCTGACACCCACCGCCTTTCCCGTCCGGATTCCGTCAGACGACTCCGCCGGAAAAGTCCACCAATCGCGCGAACTTTCACGCTTTGAGCATTAGCAATACTGACGCAATTATGCTAAATATTTCACCTTAGGATCCCCCGGCGCCTGCGGCCATTCCAAATCAGGAAGGTGGCTTTTATGGAACGGGTTGAAGTGGTTTGCGGCAATGTCTTCGTCATCCGGACGCGCCAATTGAGTCCCGATTGGTGGTGCTGCGACCTTTACGAGCGGGTCGAAACCGACATCGGCGGCGAGGCGTTTGTGCTCGAGGATTTCGGCCAATCAGAAATGGAAGCTATCGGGATGGCGCTGAGCAACGCGCACGAGCCCAACCACGTCCAGCATCATCATCACTGATTCACGGCGCGCTGAAACGGTGAAATGCTGCATATCAATGTACGCAACCTCGACGACGGCCTCGGGGCGAACGCTCATGGCGCCGTGCGACCCAGGACGATTCGCACCACCCGGCCGAGGTCAGCCTCCCGCAGGTGAATCCGGCGAACTTCGCTGACCGGCCGCGCGCTCATCCGGGCGATCGCCTCGAGCATCAGTGCCTGGCTCATCCCGTGGCGCATCTGGCCGATCAGAATCTTCGCGATGTACCCGGCTTCGAATGCCGATGCGCGCGCGAACAGCTCGCGCAGCGCGTCGAGCTTGCGCTGGCGCGCGTGGCGCCCCTCGATAGCGGCGATCTCGGCGAATTTTTCGTTGAGCTCACGAATCGTAAGCGTGGGTTCAGGGTCGGCCGCGCGAAGCTTGAGCGTCATCTCGATCGCCTCGCCGAAGTCTGCCGCGGCGGCAAAGATGTCTTCGCCCTGGTCTGCGCTGTCTGTCATCTCCGCGACGATTTTCCAGATTGCGCGGCCGCTTATCTGGATGCGCTTCTCCTCGCCCGGCGCGACCGTGCGGCCGACCATGAATCGCGCCGCGACTTCCGCTTCATCGATGTCGAGTTTGGCCAGAAATGTGCCTACCGTCTCGGCCATCTGAAGCCGGCTCTGCGTCTGCCCGAGCGACTGGCAGACGATTGCGAAGTCGTAAAACGAGGGCACGTACGAGATTAAGGCTGCCCGCGGCCCCCCGCGCAAGCGCCGGCCGTGGCGACGGCAGCGCAGTATTAAGCCATTGGCAGGGACCGCGCGCGACAACGGAGCGCGGTCGTTGGCACGACGGGCCAGTATTAATTCGCAGGGATTACCCCTGCATTGGATGCGATTTTACGAACGGCAAAAAAACTTCCAGGAATGCGTCGCGGCCCTCGTCCATGAATGCGTGTCCCACGCCCGCGATGATGTGTAGTTTCGCGCCGGGTATCTGCGCCGCGATTATCTCGGAGTTCTTCGCCGGGATCAGCACGTCGTCGGCGCCGGTCACGACCAGCGTCGGCGCCTTGATTTGCGGCAGGCGGTCAAACGTTTTGAGCGTATAGGTCCCTTCGAGTTGGCGTTGGAATGCAAACGGCGGCGTCGGATGCTTGAGCAGGCGCGCAATCGCGGCCTCGAGCACCGCGCGATTCTCCGCGATGTACTTTGGCGTGTAGGTGAGCGGCCATGAGCGCCGAACCACTGCCTCCGGCGCAACCCCCTCGCGCGGCGCGGTCAGAATTTTCAACGATTCGAGCGGCGGCGGCACGGCGTGCGTGCCACCCGCCGTGGTGCATCCAAGCGTGAGCGTCGCCGTTCGACCCGGATGCCGCAGCGCGAACTCCTGTGCGATCATCCCGCCCATCGAGACGCCAAAGATGTGCGCCCGCGAAACTTCGAGCTTGCCGAGCAGCCCGGCTGCGTCGTCGGCAAACATCTCGATCGAATACGGCGCGTCAGGCTTGTCGCTCTGCCCGGTACCGCGATTGTCGAACGTGATCACGCGAAACGTGCGCGCGAGTTCGGCTACAAGCTTGGGATCCCACGCCGCTGAACTGGCGCCGAGACCCATGATCATCAGGATCGGCTCGCCGTTGCCGGCGACGTCGTAGTTGAGGCTCACTTCGCCGACTTGAGTCTTTGGCATTTCGATCTCCTTTCCGGCAACGCCAATGGCCGCCCGCTTTACTTGTTAACGCAGAATCCCCGCTGCTTCATGTACTCGACGGAGTTCCTGGTCAGCGCGGACTGCGCGGTCGCATCGGCCCGATAGATCGAGTTGTGCTGCGGATTGTAATAGCACATCAGCTCGATAGCCTGGCCCATCGGAATCTGAAATTCGACTGACTCGGGAGCGCTGGGCGGCACGTATGAACTCGCCATCGGCATCGTTGCTGGCTGCGACGACGGCGCCGGCGACGCAAGCCCTCCCGTGTCCTGGCACATCTTGACCGCATCGATCTCGCAACTGCCTGGTGCGGCGGGCGATAGCTGCATGCTTGCCAGATTCAGCCGCGGCGATTGCGGCTGCTTGCTCAAGCACGAGGTTGTGCAGATTGCGGTCGCCACGATAAAAGCCAGCGCCCCACTCCCGGCAAGTCTCAAGATGCGATGCTCTGTCATCTCAGGATTCTCTCCCCGATTTCAGGCCGTCGTCGAGCCAACCGCGGCGACGTCGCTGGGCGCGCGATCTTCGAGTTCAACCTTGCGGCATCGGAGAATCAGCTCGCTGCGCACGATGTAGGCGATCTCCTCGATCACGATTCCGTGGCGGGCAAGGATCTCGCGGAGCCGGTCCAGCGTGTAATGCGTGATGTGCTCGTCCTTGTATCCGCCGGGCATCAGGAAGCCGTAGATCGGTTCGATAATCCGCCATCCGATCGTCGCATAGTCGGGCGTGCCGAGGATTAGCCGGCCACCGCTGCGGAGCACCCGGCGGATCTCGCTGAAAATCGACTCGTCGAATGGAATATGCTCGATAACCTGCGAACTGATCACGCAATCGAACGATTCGTCCTTGAACGGCAGCGCGAAGGCGGAGCCGTTGACCAGCGGAATTTCGTAGCGGCGCAGAAAGCGGAGCTTGGCGTAGTTGTAGTCCATGCCGATCACGTTGTTGAGGCTCTGCACGATCAGACTGGAACCGCATCCTGCGTCGAGCACGCGGCCCACGCCGCGCGCCCATAGCACGGTGATGCGATGGCGGCGGCGTTGCCAGTAGCGCTGCGGGGGAATCAGGCTGTAGAAGGCGCGTTCGTCGTAGTCGGCGGACTTAAGCGAGTTGCGGATTTTCCACAGCGGCAGCGAAGAACGCAGGATTTTCCATCCGAAGCTGACCAGCTTCGCGTGCGAGCGGCCCGCGCCGCGCGGAAAATAGGTGAACGGAACTTCGACGATGCTGAATCCGCTGGCGTAGGCTTTGACCAGAATTTCCTCGACCACCTCGAAATTCGTGGCCGTGAGTTCGAGGTTCGCCAACACCTCACGCCGGTACAGGCGATATCCGCTGGACAGGTCGCGCACCGGCATCGAGAGCACCCGCCGCAACACGACGTTCAGCAGCCAACTCGTAAAACGGCGAACGAAGCCCGAGTAGGCAACGCCGCCGACCGCGTAGCGGGACGCGATCACGATGTCAGCGCGGGTTCGGGCCCGCCACATCTTGACGATGAAATCGGGATCGTGCGACTGGTCGGCGTCGAGCGTAAGCAGGTAGTCGCCGCGCGCCTCGGCAATCCCCGTCTCCAACGCGCCCGCGTATCCGCGCCGGCGTTCCGCAACGACTCGCGCGCCGAGCGCTTCCGCCGTTTCACGCGTGCCGTCGCTGGACTCGCCGTCCACCACCACGATCTCGTGAGTGAGCCGCTCGCGGTCGAGCAACGCGATGAGCCTGGGGATCAAAGCGCTGAGGTTTTCGGCCTCGTTCACGACCGGCAAAATTACTGAAACGTCCATTCGGGCTCAGTTTCCTTTATGCTCGAACGCGTGAAAAGGGAATATGCCCGATTGCCGATGATCGCTATTGGGTGATCCCGGCCGGCTTGCCCGCCAACGTCGCGCGCCGCACGCTCGCGGAGTAAAATCTGCTGAGGCGGAGGGCGACGGGCGTGCGGAAAAAATCAATTTCGAAGGCGATTGCGTTTGCGGCGATCGCGATCGCGGCGGCAAGTTCCACTCCGTCCTTTGCAAGGGTGATTCACCGCCATCCAACCGCATCGAAGCACGCCGAAGAACAGGCGCCCGCGGTTCCGTTGACCGCGATTCACGTGCTCGGCGACAGACCGGCTCCGTTCGCGCTCGACGCAAAGGCCGCCATGATGATCGATGGCGACACCGGCGCGGTGCTGTACGCATTCAACGAACATCAGAAGATGCAACCCGCCAGCCTCGCCAAGATCATGACGTTCTACCTGACCCTCGACGCGCTGAAGGCGGGCAAGATCATCCCGGCCACCGACGTCACGATCAGCGAAAAGGCGTGGCGGCTCTCGATGGACGATACCGTCTCGCGGATGTTTCTCGGCGTGGGACAAAAGGTCGCCGTGAACGACCTCCTGTATGGCCTGATGGTATCGTCGGGCAACGACGCGGCGGTGGCGCTGGCGGAATACCTCGGCGGCAGCACCGACGCGTTCACGCAGATGATGAACGACAAGGCCAGGGAGATCGGGCTCATCGAGACTCACTTCGAAAACCCCGACGGGTTGCCGGCGCCAGGCGAGTTCACCACCGCGGCCGACATGGTGGCGCTTGCACACTCGCTCGTGCGGCATCATCCGGAGGCGCTCAAGTACACCTCGGACAAGGAATTCGCGTTCGACAAGATCAAGCAACCCAACTTCAACACGCTGCTGTTCTACGACAAGCGCGTCAACGGGATAAAGACCGGCCACGTCAACGAGGCGGGCTATCACCTGGTCGCGTCGGCATCATCGAACGGGATGAATCTGCTGTCGGCCGTGATGGGCGCGCCGAGCGCGGCGCGGCGCCGCACCGAAACCGAGAAACTGATTGATTGGGCGTTTCGCGCTTTTGTCAGCTACCGGCCCGATTTGAGCAAGGCGATACCCGCGGCGATACCGGTGCGCGACGGCGTCGCCGAGGCGGTGGCGATCGGGCCCCAGGGCGCTGCGGTGTTCACGCTCGGGCGCGGCGAAGAGAGCAAGGTCACGGTCCAATTCGAGCCCGCGGCAAGGTACCTGGAAGCGCCGGTTCAACCCGGCGTGGCGGTTGGCGATCTTGCGGTTCTACTCAACGGCAAGCCGCAAGCGGGGATTCCAATCGTAACCAAAGCGGGCGTGGCTCGCGCCGGATTGTTCGGCCGCCTGGGTCAGAAGCTCCGCCGCATCCTGTAAGCGCAACGCGCTACGCTTCCAATTCTTCGAGAAGCGCTTTCGCGTCGCGCAGGTCGCTTGTCTCGTGCCAACGTGCAGGGGTGACCCCTGCACCCGGTATTAAGGGCCGTTGGCACGGCTGGCCAGCATTAAGGCCGCCCGCCGTTGGCGGGCGCGGCCACTGCAAATGGGTCTTAATACTGGCTACCCGTGCCCACGGGCGGGCGGTCACCACTTGAGCCCCAGCGCCTCGGTTAGAAACTTCATGAACGGCGCTGCCGACGCGCACGCGCTGGAAAATAAACCCATGAACTCTGCCGAGCAGACTTCGTTGCGCGTGAACTGCGTGCCGCCGATGAAGTCCTTGCGCTTGAGATCCTCGATCAACGGATGGTTGGCGTCGTAGCCTTTCGGCGGGCGCGACAGCATGTCGCCTGCCATTTCGAATCGCGCCCTGAATCTACGGTCGTTGACGGCGCTCTTCCATTTCGCGGGCCGCGCGACGATCGCGTCGCGAATCTTGGCGACCATGTCCGCGTGCGGATGCCATACACCGACGCCGGCGAAAGCCTCCGCGGGCGAAAGCGACAGGTAGAACGACGGCGAGTCGAAGCGCTTCCCGTCGCGATGACCGAACGCCGCGGCCGCGTTGGTATGATACGGCGCCTTGTCGCGCGAGAAGCGCAGATTGCGATGGATGCGCATCATCGAGCCGGCCGCCGGGCGCGGATCGGCGACGTAGCGCGCGCTGATCTTTCGCAGCCGCGGCCCGAAATCAGCGATGAATGCGAGCATCGGCTCGCGCACCTCGCGCTCGTAGCGCGGCTTGTTCTGCGCAAACCAGTCGCGATTGTTGTTGCGGCTCAGTTCCTCGAAAAATTCGAAGAATCGCGGAGTAAAGTAGCGCCGTGCCATCGCCCTCGCTTCGCGCCAGGATGAATTCGTTCAGTACTTTGAAAATGCGACCGGCGTGATTTCTAACGCGAACCATCGTGGCCTGCACCCCGAAAACTCAGCCGAAATGAGGTAGAGTCCGTCGCCTGAAAAGGAGACGGACAATGAAAGGGAGTCGCTTCAGCGAGGAGCAGATCATCGGGGTGCTGCGCGAACACGAGGCCGGGGCAAAGACCGA
>NZ_DATCTO010000089.1 GCF_036567905.1 Candidatus Binatus sp. | reverse complement strand
CGCTCGTGTCCGCCGGCGCCTGCGTCGTCGTATGCCGCTCGACTACGTGCCAGTCGTCGTCATCGGCGCGAATCGAATTCGCGCCGATGACGACGACGCCCGCGAGCATCGCGAATGCCGCCAGCGCCATCGTCCGATGCCGGCGCGCGAGCGCCGCCGCTGTCGTTTCGATTGACTCCCTCAATTCGTTACAGCACCGCGCGACGACGACGATACCGACTGCGCGTACTTGGCCATCACGCCGCTCTTATAATGAGGCTCCGGCGCTTTCCAATCCTTCAGCCGCGCCTTGATCTCCGCATCGGTAAGATCGACGTCGAGTCTGCGCTTGGCGATGTCGAAGGTGATTACGTCGCCGTCGCGAATCGCCGCGATCGGTCCGCCGACCGCCGCTTCCGGCGCGACGTGTCCCGCCATCAGGCCGTGCGTCGCGCCTGAAAAACGCCCGTCCGTCAGCAGTCCGACCGATTCTCCCAGGCCCTGCCCCGACAGCGCCGCCGTGACGCCCAGCATCTCGGGCATCCCGGGCGCGCCGCGGGGTCCCTCGTAGCGGATCACGACGACGTCGCCGGCTTTGATCTGCTGCTTCGACACCGCCTTGAACGCATCGTCTTCGCAGTCGAAGACGCGCGCGGGCCCGCGATGCGTCATGCGTTCATGGCCCGCGACTTTCACCACGCATCCTTCCGGCGCGAGGTTGCCCTTGAGGATCACGAGCCCGCCGGTTTGCTTGATTGGCTTCGAGATTGAATGCACGACTTCCTGCCCCGGCGTCTCGCGCGCCGCGTCGGCTTCGACCCCGATCGTTTTGCCCGTCACGGTGAGTTCGCCTTCGTGGAGCAGCCCGGCTTCCTTCAGGCGTTTGGCGATCAGCGGAATCCCGCCCGCCTTGTACATGTCGGTGGCTAGGAAACGGCCGCCCGGCTTCAAGTCGGCGAGGATAGGAGTGCGCGAGCTGATCCGGTCGAAGTCGTCGATGTCGAGCGCGATTCCCGCTTCGTGCGCGATCGCGAGCAAGTGCAGCACCGCGTTGGTCGATCCGCCCGTCATCGCGACCGCCGCGATCGCATTCTCGAGCGCCTTCCTGGTGATTATCCGGCTCGGCCGAAGGTTGCGCTTGAGCAAATCGACGACGAGCCGCCCAGCCTGGAAAGCGCTCTCGGGCTTTTTCGGATCGGTCGCAGGAATGCTGTTCGAGCCCATCGGCGAGATGCCCAAAAGCTCGGTCGCCGTGGCCATCGTGTTGGCGGTGAACTGGCCGCCGCATGCGCCGACCCCGGGACACGCGACATCCTCGAGCCGCTTGAGGTCTTCGAGCTTCATCTTGCCCGCCGAATGCGCCCCGACCGCCTCGAACACGTCTTGAATCGAAACCTGCTGATCGCCGAAGCGCCCGGGCTGGATCGATCCGCCGTAAATCATCAGCGAGGGCAGGTCGAGCCGCTGCAACGCCATCACCGTCGCCGGGATCGTCTTGTCGCATCCCGACATCGCCACCACGGCGTCGAACAGATGCCCGCGCACGGTGAGCTCGATCGAGTCGGCTATCACTTCGCGGCTTATGAGCGACGCGCGCATCCCAGCCGTGCCCATCGAGATTCCGTCGCACACGGCGATCGTGTTGAATTCGATCGGCGTCGCGCCGGCGGCGCGAATACCCCGCTTCACGTGCTCGGCGAGATCCCGCAGATGAGCGTTGCACGGCATGATTTCGATCCAGGTATGCGCGACCGCGATCAGCGGCTTGCTCAGGTCTTCGTCGGTAAAGCCGACCGCCTTGAGCATCGCGCGCGCCGGCGCGCGCGAGGGACCATCGACCAGGACGCTGCTGTTGGATCGTAGAGAATTTTTGTTGTCGTTGTCTGCCATGTGTCCTTTGTTTTCCTGCCGCGACCGGATCGGCGGCGCTGAACTAATCAAAAGCCGATTAATGATTTGTATAACAGCGCGCGCCCCCGCGAAATCCCAAGTCAGGGCGCCGCGGCGCGTGCGGGCTGCATAGCGGGCGGGGCGCTCGACGCGGAAGCGAAGCAGGAGTACGAGGCGGTCGGCTGGCGTCAAAGCTGCGCATTTGACTTTGGACTGCGCCTTATACGATGAACTCAGTGAGGGCACTACTTTCATGCCGTGTTGCGCATTCGCAGCGTTCATCGTCAGCCAGGTCGTGCTCGGCTTCGGCGTCATCAAACGATTTATGCTGAGGTCGGGCGATACGCTCGATGATGCGCCGAGTAATCCCGCGACTGAGTGGCGATTGATCAGCGCCGCGCCCGCGTTCACGGCGCCGCAGTCGAGTCGCCGCCTGGGACTGCGCACACTCGCGATTGCCGCATCGATAGAGATTCTGCTCGCGATCGGCGCCGCATACGGCTACCAGCTGCACACTCATCATCACCACGATCTCGCCAGGGTCGCGAGCGTGCCGGTTCCCGTTTGCATCAGATAAGGAATCGAGGAGAACAGCCGTGGTCGTTATACCAGGCGATATCGCTCAGGCATTCATTCGAAGAGAAGCGGCCGTCGGGCCGGTGACCTCGGCGCGTCATCGCCGGACTGCGATGATCTACGCCGCGATGTGCGTGCTCGGCCTGCTGCCGACGATCCTCGGCATGTCGCCGTCGCTGCAGGCCGCGGGGCTGGGCCTGTGGATTCCCGGCGGCGGATTCCTCGCGGTCGGGGGATGGGCGGTCGTGCTGTTTGTGCTGACCCTGGCGCTGTTCGCGCTTGCGGTGTTCGCATGGTTCGGCGCCGGGATGGTGATTGCGCCCGTCATCGTATGGCTCGGGTCGGCGCTGCTGGCCGGTAAGATGGCAGGCGAGCAAAGCTGGTTTCTCGCGCCATATTTCGTCGCCGCGATCGTCGCGGGGATCGGCATCTATTCATATCGGCGGCAGCAGGCGCGCAAGACCGCCGAGCTTGCGAAGCTCGAGGCGCGCAAGCGCAGCATCGGGACGGCGATCGCCGAGGCGATCGAAGTTGCGGCGCCAGTGCCGGCAATGGCCGAGCGCGAACTCACGCCCGACGACCTCGCGTCGTCGCGCTACGGGCTCGATCGCGCGCTCCAGCCGGTCGGTCAGATGAACGGCTACGACAAGGTCGATCAGTTCCAGACGGCGGCGCTGCGCTATCAGATCAATCACCTGGGTTACGGCCTGGGCATGCTGCAATGCATGTACACGCCGAGCTTTCATGGCTATCTCTCGCAGGCGCAGCGCAACCTGATCGAGCTGTATCTCGATCGCCGAATCTGGGGCTACTGGCTATGGGAGTCGGCGTGGGGAAATTTGAATCTAAGCGATCCGGATCCCGCGGCCAGGGACAACATCATGCTCACCGGATGGTTCGGCATCCAGCTCTGCATGTACATCTCGAACACCGGAGACCGCCGCTACGCCGAGCCCGGCAGCCTGCTGTTTCGGCGCAACCTGCATCGCGTGTTCCATCACGACGCGCACACCATCGCGCAATCGGTGGCCAAGAATTTCCTCGATTCGGAATTCTGCCTCTATCCGTGCGAGCCGAACTGGGTCTATCCGATTTGCAATCACTACGGGATGACGTCGCTCAAGATTTACGATCGCGTGTTCGGCACAAAATACGTTCCGAGCGTGCTCGATCGATGGCTCAAGAATCTCGACACCGAATTCACCGACTACAGCGGCAGCATCATCGGGCTGCGCTCCTCGCTGACGGGAATTCGTTTTCCATTTCCGGCGGCAGATGCGGGCTTCGCGGGATTCGAGAATTGCTTCGCGCCCGATCGCGCGCAGCGGATGTGGGCCACGGCGCGACAGGATTTGAAATACATCATCAAGTCCGATGAGACCGGCGCGAAACGGCTTTCGATCCCGGGAAAGGGATTCGATTTTGGCAATTACAAATCGGGCTATGCCGGCGTGTACGCGATGCTGATGGACACCGCGCGCGAGTTCGGCGATTACGAAATTGCCGATGCAGCCCTGCGCGCGCTCGATCGGGATTGTGGCCGCGCCGATGACGGCGGCGTACTGCGATATTCGAAGGGCTCGAATCTCTCGAACGCGATGGCGATGCGCGCGCGCATCCATCGCCGCGACGACTTTCGCAGGACCATCGCGGAGGGCCCGCCCGAGCCATCCTTGCGCGGACCGATTCTCACCGATGCGAAGTATCCCGACGTGTTGGTGGCGCGCGCATTCAGCAACAGCGACGATCTCGACCTTGTGCTCTATCCGGGCGCGAAGCCTGGTCCGCACGAGATTCGCATCGAGCGGCTGCGGCCGGGCGCCAAATACGCGATGCGCCACGGCTCGGAGCACGCCTTTACGGCTGACCACAACGGCACGGCATCGCTATCCGTCGAGCTGCACGGCCGCACGCCGATCCATATCGTTCCGGCAAACTGATTGGAGGAACGAAGAGCTACGGCAGCGGCGGGGCAGTCACCGACCCCGAGGCGCTCCGCTGCCAAGGGATTTGCGGGCGGCGCGCTTCCGTAGCCGCGGCAAATCGGACTCTTCGATTTGGAGTCTGCGTCAGTTGCCTTTTCGAGGTGGGTAAGCCGAGACGTTCAGACCCGGACCGTCTGGAAGAACCTGCGAGACTGACGGGAACTCGACTCCGCAAAACGATCCAGCCGGGAAAAATCGCGCGCCGCCTGCACCGACTGCGGTTCCATGGCGCGAGAGCGCCGATGCGAGATGCACCGCGGTGCTCATGCCAACCGCGCTCTCGATAGAATCTGTGACCACGACTTTGATTCCGGCGGTCGCCGCCAGTCTCGCAATCTCGACGCATCGCGTCGGGCCTCCGAGCCGCGCTGCCTTCAAGACGAGGTAGTCGGCGCCGTCGTGTTCGATAAACGCGCTCAGCGCGGCCGCGCCGCTGAGTGATTCATCGAGAGCAAGCGCAACGCCGGTGGCATCGCGGAGCCGGCGCATGTCGCCCGGTTGCGGCGAGCGCAAAGGCTCTTCGAGGAACTCTATGCCGTATGGCTGGAACGCATGCAGCGCAACCTCAGCCTGATCCAGCGTCCACGCGCGGTTCGCATCGAGACGGATTGAAAAATCGCTTCCGATCGCCATTCGTAACGATGCAACTTTGTTCGCGTCTACCGCGATCGGGCTCGCCCCAACCTTGAGCTTGAAGGACGTGTGCCCCTGGCCGACAGCAATGCGCGCTTGGCGAGTCACCTCCTCGGGCGTCTGGCCTGCCAGCAGCGCGCAGACCGGCACGGGGCCGATCGATTCGCATTCGATCCCGAGCAGGGAAGCCATCGGAACTCCGCGCAAACGCGCGCTGAGATCGAGCAGCGCGGTGTCGAGCGCGCATGTTGCGGCGGGTGTAAGCGGAGAGCCGCCGCAACTATTCTCCTCAATCAGGCGGCGCAGCTGGTCGGGACCGCGATGGCGATCGACACTTTGAACGATCGATTCGAGCGCGCGGCGCGTTTCTCCTATTTGCTCACCGCCGAGCCAATACGCGGGGCTGGCCTCACCCATTCCCCGCTCACCGGAGTCGGATTCTACCGTCAACACGAATCCGTCGCGCGATCCGATTCGTCCGCGCGCAGTCGAGAGCGGCCGCACGAGGCGCACGCGAAACGGAGTGATAGATGCGGCCGCGATCTTCAAAGGATGAGCGCCAGGGTCAGCAGCAGGCCGTAGGTCAGATGAAGCGCGGCGGTTCGCGCGAGGCTCTGATTCAACTCCGTCCCGGTGCGCCGGCAAATCGCGCGTATTTCCCCAAACGCGAGCGGCGCGGCTGCGATTGGCAACAACAACATCGCGCCGCCGAGCCAGGCGAGCACCGGCGTCATCAGGAACGCAATCGCAACCAGCCCGGCGTACTCGGCCCGTGCGAAACCTTGCCCGAACTGCACCGCAAGCGTGCGCTTCCCGGCGCGGGCGTCGGTGTCGACGTCGCGTAAATTGTTCACGACCAGAATTGCGGTGACCAGGCATGCAATCGGAATCGAGGCTGCGATCGAAAGCGAGGTCGCGGCGCCGGTCTGAAGAAACACCGTCCCGTTCACCGCCGCGAGACCAAAAAATACAAACACGAACGCATCGCCCAAGCCGTTGTACGCGAGCGGCCAGGGTCCGGCGGTGTATGCGATCGCCGCCGCCAGTGACACGATCCCGATGCTCAGAATCGGCCATCCACCGACCGATACGAGGTAGCATCCGACGAGCGCCGCAAGACCGAGCACGCCGAGCGCCGCGTTCCTGACCGTCGAAGGCTCGACCAGGCCTGCCTGCGTGACGCGAAGCGGTCCGAGCCGCGCGGCGGTGTCGGCTCCCGCGACGAAGTCGAAATAATCATTGGCGAGGTTGGTGCCGATCTGAATCAGCAATGCCGCGAGCAGGGTCATCAGGCCGAGCATCGCTCTTAGGTGGCCGGTGCGCTGGGCCAAAGCCAAACCCACCATCACGGGCGCCGCGGCAGCGGTTAAAGTCCGCGGTCGAGCAGCGGCAAGCCAAACCGAAAAGCCCGGCGGATCCAAATTTTCGATCGCTTGACCGCTCACGGCACGCGCTTGAACCTCGAGAAGTCGGGCTTGCGCTTCTGGTTGTAGGCGTTGCGGCCCTCCTGCGCCTCTTCGGTCATGTAGTAGAGCAAGGTGGTATTTCCAGCCAGTTCCTGGATTCCCGCCAAGCCATCCATCTCGGCATTGAATGCCGACTTGAGGCATCGCAGCGCCATCGGGCTTTGAGCGAGAATCTCGCGGCACCACTGGAGGGTCGTCTCTTCTAATTGCGCCAGTGGCACAACCACGTTGACCAGTCCCATATCGAGCGCTTCGGCCGCGCTATAGCGCCGGCACAGGTACCAAATCTCGCGAGCTTTTTTCTGACCGACGAGCCGCGCGAGTTGCGACGCGCCGAGGCCGCCGTCGAAACTTCCGACCCTGGGACCGGTCTGGCCGAAGACCGCGTTGTCGGCTGCAATAGTCAGATCGCATACTACGTGCAGCACATGACCGCCGCCGATCGCGAAGCCGGCCACCATCGCGATGACAGGTTTCGGGATGCTGCGAATCAGCTTCTGCAGGTCGAGCACGTTGAGGCGCGGAACGCCGTCGGCGCCGACGTAACCCTGCTCGCCGCGGATGCGCTGATCGCCACCGCTGCAAAAGGCCTCAGTGCCCTCACCGGTCAGGATGATCACGCCAATCTCGCCGTCTTCGCGCGCGCGCCCGAAGGCGTCGAGCAACTCCGTGACCGTGAGCGGACGAAATGCGTTGCGAACCTCGGGGCGGTTGATCGAAATTCGCGCTATTCCTTCGGCCTTTTGAAATTTGATGTCTTTGTAATTGTGCACGTCATGCCATTCGATTTGCACTGCGGTTCTCCTTAAAGTGTTGGATTAAGTTTTTATTTTTTACGGTTTGCGGCCAAGAAAATCAGCGACGACGCGGTTGAATTCGTGGGGACGTTCGAGATGCGGTGCGTGACCCGCGCCGCCGATCGCTTCAAAGCGCGCATCACTGGCCAGAGCGGCGATTTGCTCGCCGATGGCGGTGAACTTGAAGTCCAGCGCGCCCGCGATCGCGAGGATCGGCATGCGCAGTGCCGGTAATTCGCCGCCGAGCCATGGCTGCGCACCAGTTCCCATGCCGCGGAGACTTCGCGCAAGCTCTTCGATGCGGCAGCCAAGCCGCTCACGTCGCAAACGATCGATCCTTTCGGCCGGCATCCGCGCCATCGACTCAAACAGCGGTATCGACTCCCATCGTTTGACGAACGCTTCGATTCCGGCGCTCTCGGCGAACGCCGCCAGCTCCGCGTCGGCGTGTCTCCGAGCTGCCCGATCGCCGCAGTCCGCGATACCGGGAGAAGCGCTTTCCAGCACCAGCCGGTTGATATGAGCGCCGTAATTGAGCGCGATAAACAGCGCGAGCCTGCCGCCCATCGAGTAACCGAGGATCGAGAAGCGCGGGACTGCGAGAACCTCCGTGAGCAAGCGAATCACCATCGCCGCCGCGTGCTCGATCGAATAATTTTCAACGTCGATTCCGACTCGAGTGCCTCCGTGTCCGGGCAAATCGATGCTGACGACGCGCCGGTCCGGCCGGAGTTGCTCGCGCAGTTCGCGCCAACTTTCCTTGCTGCCGGTAAAACCGTGCAGCAGGACGACGGGATCGCGCGCCGCCATCTCCGGCGACAAGGCGGATGGACCTTCGTCGCTGAATTCGACGGTCGCAGTGCCGATCGCAACTCGACGATTCATCGGATTGTTCCCTGACCGGGCGCGGCGCGAACCCGGCTGAGCGCCGTCACGATCAGCCGGCGATGCATCGCGAGGTTGCGGGCTCGATCGCCTCGAACCTCGAGCAAGTGCAAGCCGCGATGATCGAGAGCGTGTCCGACCGCGGCGTTGAATTCGCTCCACGAGCCAGCGCGCGCGTATCGTGCCCGGCCCAGCGCGGCAGCATCCTCGAAATCAAGTCCGTGCGGGGTAGCGAAGAAGGTTTCGAAGCTGTCGCCGAGCGAGGCCTGGGGCAGAAATGAGAAAATTCCTCCGCCGTCATTGTTAATCACGATCACGAGCAGATGGACGGGGTAGCGCGCCGCGATTTGCAGGGCGCCGATATCGTGGAGAAGGCTCAGGTCGCCCAGCACGAGAATGGTCGGTGCTTTTCTCGCGGCGGCCGCACCCAAGGCAGTTGCGAGTACTCCGTCGATGCCATTGGCGCCGCGATTGCAAAACAGAGCAGTGTCGCGGTCCGACTGTCCGACGAAGGTATCGAAGTCGCGCACCGGCATACTGTTGCCGGTATGCACGGCGCAACCGTCCGGCGCCAATCGCATCAGCTCGGCGACGACCTTGCCCTCGAACATCGTAGTTTCATCGGCGAGCATCGCGTCGAGCGCCGCGCGCGATCGCGCCGATGCCGCAAGCCACGAATCGAGCCACGGCGACATCTTCGGCGCGTCGTCGAGCGAGTCGCACAGCGAGTCGCACAGTTCAACTGTCCCGACTTGCGCCACGTCGGAGGCTATTTGAAGCGGATCGGGCCAGGTTCCCGGCTCCGCGACCATCAGGTGGGATCGGCGCGATCGCGAGGCGAGAAATTGTCCGAGGCACTTCGAGACGGGAGGATCGCCGAACTGGATCACGGCGTCGGGCTGATTAGCCTCGCAAAACGCCGGGTCGCGGAGCAGAACGTCGTAGGCATCGACGATCCTCGATCGGTCGTGACGGCCGGCGCGAAGACCCGACAATGGATCGGCGAGGATCGGCCAGTTGAGCCGCCCGGCGAGCCGCACAATCGAGCAGGCCGCATCGGGCGATGGCGCGGCAGGGCCGCATACTATCAGACCTCGATCGCAGCCGCGCAGCTTGTCGGCGAGCGCGCCAATCGAATCAGGCGGCAGACTCGGGCGCGCGGGATAAACCCGCGCGTACGGCGAGCGCGATTTATCCGCCGCGGATTCGCTTTCACTGATGCGTGCAAGCCGTTCGCGCTCCTCGCTCACGTCGATCAGCGGCTCTCGCATCGGCAGGTTCAGATGCACCGGTCCGGCCGGCATTTCCGTTGCGGTGGCGAACGCGCGGCAAGCGATCGTCCGGTAATAGTTGTCGAGATCGAGGCCCGCGGCGGGAGTGGCGAGATCGACGCTCCATCGCGCGTGACTACCGAACATCCTGACCTGATCGATGGTCTGTGCGGAGCGGCAATCGCGCGCCTCGGGCGGACGGTCGGCGGTGATGACGATCAGCGGAATCTTCGACAGGGAAGCCTCGACGACTGCGGGCATGTAGTTGGCGGCGGCGGTGCCCGAGGTGCATACGAGGATGACGGGGCAACCGGTCTCACGCGCCATCCCGAGCGCAAAGAATCCGGCGCTGCGTTCGTCGAGGATGACCCATGGCCGGACTGCGGGCGCGCGGAGCAGGCCGGTGACGATCGCGGTGGAGCGGGAGCCCGGTGAAATACAGGCGTGGGCGACGCCGCATCGGGCGAACTCCTGCATCATGAGGGCGGCGGCGCGGCTATTGGGATTACGCGATGGTTCCAAGGGCGGTGGTGTCCTATTTGAAATTCTTCGCTCGCCCGGCATATCCGCGCTCAGGAATGCGAGATATGACGGCTTCCGTTCGAGTACCACACCGACGTTTCGCGGTGATGACGTCATTTCTGGATGTCTTCGTGGCACTCTGGTTTCCCAGGGGGGACAGCTACCCGCTGGCCATTCTTCTCTGCGTTCGCATAGAAATTGCGCACATAATCAGCTCCCGCTTTTTCGCACTCGGCTTTCGTCTTAAATCCGGAAGCGCCAATCGCGCGAGCTTCCAAGTGACAGCACAGTTGGCACAGTCTTTCGGGACCGTCTTCCCGGCTTCGGGAATGACGAGCGACCAGCTCACAAGCGAGAGCGCGGCAGCGTGGCGCAGTTTCATTGTCGATGGGCTCCTTCTCTCTCTGACGGGGAGAGCTTTGCATAAGCTCGGCGCACGAGTTCCGGAAAGAGGCAGAATCGTGAATCGCGCGCAGAATAGCGCGCTGTATAAGGACCCTCACCTTCATCCTCTCCCTAACAGGGAGAGGAAAAAGAGACTCGACCAGGTTATGCAAAGCTCTCCTAACAGGGAGAGGAAATGATGCGTCGATCAGGTTACGCAAAGTTCTCCTGCCAGGGAATCTTGCCTGAATCAGGGTATTACCCAAGGGTGGTGCTCCCGATGAGCGCGGTCAGCTTATTTTCAGTCTCCGCAAACTCCGCTTCGGAGTCGGAACCTGCGACGATCCCGGCGCCCCCGAAGAGATACATCGCGCTGCCGTCGATAACCCCTGCGCGCAGCGCGACTGCGAACTCACCCTGGCCTTTGGCGTCAATCCAACCAACGGCGCCGGTGTACCAGCCGCGCTCGGGTTCCTCGCGCTCGATGATTGCGCGGGCCGCTTGGCGCGGCACACCGCATACGGCGGGGGTCGGGTGAAGCAGTCCTGCCAGTTCGATGACGCTGCGAGGTTCACGCAAGCGGCCCTCGATCCGGGTGAACAGATGCTGCGCCTCGGGCAAGAGCATCAGGCGCGGCCGCGCGGAAACGTTCAACGGCGAAGCCACGGATTCCAGCGCTGACGCGAGCGCATTGACGACATATTGGTGCTCCTCGAGGTTTTTCTCCGAACTGAGCAGCGAATCGCCGAGCGCGCGATCTGCTGGAGGGTTGTCGCCGCGCGGCACGGAACCCGCCAGCGCACTTGAGGTGACAGTTTCTCCGTCGAGCTCGACCAGCCGTTCAGGCGTGGAGCCGACGAACGAGGTAGTCCGGGGGCTGACGAAGAAGTTGACGCACGAGGGGCGCGCGGCACGCGCTGAATCGATGAAACGTGCAGGATCGATTGGCGAAGCGGTTTCGATCGCCAGGCGCCGGGACAGCACGACCTTTTTCAGCGCGCCGCAAAGAATTTGCGAGCGGACGCGTTCGACGCGCTCGCGCCAATCATTGCGCTCCAGCGGCGTTGCCGCTGAAGGCCGGATATCCAAAAGTGGCGGCGGATTTGCGGACCGATGGCAAGGGTGCGGGGGCTGGAGCGCTCGTGCGAGGATACGATCGACTGAGTCCCTGTCGTCCTTTGCCCAAGTCATAGTCAGGGTGCATCGCGCGCCACGGCGGACCCACAAAAGCCTGGGTAGGAAGATCCATGCGGGTGGGAACTCGCGCCATTCGTGCGCCTGGCAGGCGCGATCGGAAAAGCCAAAGCCCCCGACCATCAAGGGGCCCTCGCCCGGATCACTGTAGCGACCTGGATTTAACGAGCAGAGAAGCTCGCGGGCGCGCTCGGAGGCATCGCGGAATCGGCCGGCGCCCGATGCTCGAAACTCCGCAACCGCACCGGCCGCGGCGATAGTCACTCCGTGGTCGGGCCGTTCCCAATAGAAGAGCGGAGCCGCGCCGGAGCGGCGGATCGCGCGGAGCAAATCGAGAGGTTCATCGACTGCGACTGTCTGGGAAAAAATCGAATCCGAATGATTCATCGCTACACAAATTTCCAGCGGTTATCGGTGTCCGGTGATGAGCTGCACGGCGCCGCCGAGAAGGCGGCGCTTATTGAGGTCGCGAAAGCCCGCATCGGTGAGCATCGCCAGCAAATGCGCCTCGTCGGGCAGGTAACTGACGGAGGACGGCAGCCAGGCGTATGCGTCGCGATCGACGAGCCGGCCCACGAGCGGCACGAACTTGTGAAAGTAGATGCGATGCCCGGCGCGGAGGATGGGCGAGGCGGGCGTGTCCACCTCGAGCAGCGCGATCTTGCCGCCGGTCTTCAGGATGCGGAAGCATTCGCGGAACGGGTCTTCCAAATTGGCGAAATTGCGCAGGGAAAAGCCCGATACGACCGCGTCGAAGGAGCCAGCACGCAGGGGCAAGCGGAGTGCGTCGGCGCGGATCAAGGTGGAACACACGGAGGGGCGGTTCACTCGCGCCACACGCAGCATCTCGTGGGAGAAATCCAGGCCCACGACGCGGACGCCGATCCTTGCGAGATCGGCACAGAAGTCCCCGCTGCCACAGGCCAAATCGAGCGCGCGAGAATCCCGCGGCAGCGCCAGCGCCTCGACCGCGTCGCGTCGCCAGCGCCGGTCCATGCCGAAGGTCATGAGGCGATTCATCAGGTCGTAGCGCGGGGCGATCCGATCGAACATCGCCTCGACCATAGCCGCCTTGGCGTTCGCTTCGGGCATATTCATCGATTCGCGAGCCGAAGCCTGACTTCTCCAGCCGTGCGCTGCGCGACCCGAAAAGCCTTCTTGTCGCCGCTATCCTTGATCCGCGCCAACGCGCGTCCGACCAGCAAGCGATGGAAGTGTTGCGCGACCAGCGAAACAACGATCGGCAGCATCTCGCGGAATGCGTCGGCGACCGCCTCGACGTCGTCACCGTCCCTGCGGCGGCCACGGACATAGGCGTTGAAAAGATCGATTGCCTCGTCCACCGTCTGGGCGGTCGCACGATGGTGCTTGACGGCGATCTCGAGCAGGCGGGTGATGGGCAAGCCGTGTTCTAGCAAACGCATGACACCGCGCGCGGCCTCGAGGTCGATGTCGGAGTAAAAGTTGTCGCCGGTTTCGCCGGCAACCGCTTCGCGCAGTTCGGATCTGTCCACCAGATCGAGCAGTCCCTTTGGAATCCCGAGCCGATCCGCGAATTGGGTGCTGGTGTAACGCGCCTCGCCGGCCTTTTCCTTGACGGCAGCGACCAGCGCTCGATCGACGACATCCTTCTTGGGGCTGTTGATGAGGGTCTTGACCACCTTGAGCGGAAGTCCGCGCGCGGACATCGAGCGGATCAGGCGCAGGCGCTTGAGATGCGAATCGCTATAGACGGCGGTGCGGCCGCGACGGCGGGGACCGTCGAGCAGGCCGAGGCTCTGATAATAGCGGATGGTATCCACGGGCAAGGCAGAAGCCCTCACCAGCTCGGGCAGGCTGTACGACTTCATGAGCATCAACTCTTAGAGTAATTGCTCACGGAGTCAAGCGAGAAAGATTCGGTCAGGCGGCGGCGAAACGCGCGGGCGCGAGCACGGACGCGTCGAATCTGTCCGTGGCGCCGGCAACGATCAGGTCGGCGGCGATTTGGCCAATGGCGGGACTGCTCTCGATGCCGAAGCCAGCCTGACCCGCGAGCCAGAAAAATCCCGAGACGCGAGGGTCGGCGCCAACTACGGGGACCGAGTCGGGCGAAAAAGTGCGAAGCCCAGCCCATTTGCGCTTCAAAGTACGCGGCACAATCGCGGGCGCGAGCGCGCGCAGACGCTCAAGCGCGGCGGCAATCACCTCGTCGTCAGGCTGAGCGTCGGATGGAAGGGTCGGTTCCTGATCCATCGGGCTCAGCAGCAAGCCGCCCGACTCGGGGGTGAAGTAGAGCTGATCGCTTTCGCTGATGACGAACGGCCATCCACTCACGTCGGGGCCGGGCGGGGCAGCAAAGGTGACGATAGTGCGGCGCCGGGGCTCGAGCCGTATCGGCGTCGCACCGGCGAGGCTGGCGACCGGGCCGGCCCATGCGCCGGCGGCGTTGACAACGCATCGCGCGCGAAGGGTACCCGCGTCGGTCACGACCGCGCGGCAACGGCCGTTTTCAACCACGATCGCGCGCGCTTCGCTCCCGGTGCGAACGAGCGCGCCGCGGCGGCGGGCGTGACGGAGATAGCTGGTGAGAAGTTCGTGCACGTCGATTCGGCCGCCGGCGGTAAGTATCAGCGCGCGCTCCGGTTGGTCGAGGAGGAGGGCGGGCACACGAGCCTTCGCAGCCGCGCAACTCAGCGACTCGAATGCCACGCGGTCGCGCCGGAGTCCGGCGGCAGCGCCGTCGAAATCGCGCAAGTTGGGCGCGCGAAACAGAATCATCACCGGGGTCGGAATCAGGATGGGATTATCGGCGAAGCCGGCCGGAGGATTTCGCAGGAATTCCCCGCCCATTGCTTTGAGGCGCTGCACGGCGGGGAGCGGATCGAACTCGACCAGGCTTGCGGCGCTGCGGCCGGTGGAGTGATAGCCGTGCTGGCTCTCTCGCTCCAGGAGCGCAACGTTGGTCACTCCGCGCTCGGTCAGAAAGTACGCGAGCGAAGCGCCGGCGATGCCGCCTCCGATGATGACCACGTCGAATTCGGTTGTGTTTGGCATTGATACCAGCGGGGCCGCCGAGCCGGTCTATCCGGCCTGCGTCAGATCAATCAGCTTTGAAGCGCAAGCGAGCTGATCCGCATTGAGAGCCGCACTTGCCAGCGCATCGGCATCGCGGCGGCCGAGAATCGGAGCGGTAAGCGTCATGAATTTGCGGGTCAGATTCTCGCGCTGCACAACCAGGTCGGATGCCGGCTGGCCCGAGTCCGATTCAGCCTCGAAAATCCGTCCGTTGCTTTTGACGACGACCGTCGCGCGCGTGGATGGAGTCTTTTCGGCGCCCACGACACGGACCCGATCGCGCAAGGACACCACCCGCGCTTGCGTCACCTTCGCATCGGTGAAGGTCTGGAGATCGCCGGTATCTTCCCCGAGCAGCGCCATCGCGATCGTCACGCGCAAGCTGAATTTGCCCTCGAGGCCGGTCTTCGGCTGCTGGATATTGCAGACGCCGAAGAGCGCGGGATGAACGCGCACCTCCACTTCATCGATGGACTGGGGATCGACGCGATGCTCGGTGCGAATCTGCGCAGCCGCATTAATCGGCGCGTGGGTGAGATAGCAGGAGGCGTGGTACTTGAACAGCGTCTCGCGAATCAGGAAGCGTCCGGCAAATCGATCGAGCACTTCGCGCGATGGTTTGGCGCCGGCGTGGGTAGCGGCGAATCCCTGCGCGGTCTCGATGATTTCGGGATTGGAAGTGTAGCCGCCGCGCGCGGCGAGTGCGCTGAACAATCCATTGGATGCGGCGCGCCCCGCATGCAGCGGCTTCGCCATCGTTCCGAAACCCGACTTGAGGCCGGCAGCTTGCGTACCCGCAAGCCCCAGTGCGCGCAGCCATCCATCCTCGTCGAGGCGCAACATATGCGCGCATGCGGCCGCGGCGCCGAAAGTTCCAAGGGTGCCGGTGGAGTGAAATCCGATCGCGTAATGCTGCGGGCCGATCATTGCGCCGAGCCGGCACTCGAGTTCGATGCCGATGAGCAGCGCTTCGAGCACCTCGCGCCCGCCGAGTCCGGCGCTGTCGGCCAGCGCGAGCACCGCCGGGATCACCGGGACGGACGGATGACCGCCCATCGCCGTGTGAGTGTCATCGAAATCGAGCGCATGGGCCGCGGCTCCATTTACCAGCGCCGCCGACATCCGCGACGCGCGCCGCTTGATGCCGATGAGTCCGGCTTCGGACGATCCTTCGGGCTTGGCGATCTCGCTTACGAGGATCTGCGTCAGCGGTTCACGCGATCCGGCAACTGCGACGCCGAGGAAATCGAGGATGCAGTGGCGTGCGACCTCGCGCGCATCTTCCGGCGCCTGCTCCCATCGCATGGCGCGAACCGCGCGGACCAAGCCGAGTGTGGCAGCGAAATTTTCCGGCGTTGCTGAAGTACTCATGCGGCTGAACTCCGTCGAATCGCCCAGGCGTTGGACTTTTTCATACCTGCAAAATCTACCACACATTTTACGGCTTGCCCGGTGCCGGATGGGTGGGTTATCGTCCACCCCAAGCGGGCATAGCCCGCCTATCATTAAGGAGATCATTCACATGCGTGAAGTTTCGATAGTCGGCGCCGGTATGGTGAAGTTCGGAAAGTACCTCGACACCAGCATGAAGGTTCTCGCGCGCGATGCGGTAAACGGCGCGCTTTCGAGCGCCGGGCTGGAGCAAAAACAGATCGAGGCGGCGGTAGTCGGAAACGCAGCCGCCGGGCTCATCACCGGCCAGGAATGCATCCGCGGACAAGTCGTGCTGCGCGAGATGGGCATCGGCGGCATCCCGATCGTCAACTGCGAAAACGCCTGCGCCAGCTCCTCGACGGCGTTTCATCTGGCGGCGCTGTATGTCGCCTCGGGCATGTACGACGTGGTGCTCGCGCTGGGCATGGAGAAGCTTTACCACGCGGATAAGAAGCGCACGTTCGCGGGATTCAGCGGCGCCGTCGATGTGGAATTGGTGCAGCAACTGCTTGCCGACATGAACGCGCAACAGGCCCGGCTCCAGGCCGAGCGCGAAGCTCGCGGCGAGGCGCCCAGCAAGGCGGGGGGCGCGGGAGAATCGCGCTCGATGTTCATGGACTTTTACGCGGCGGGCGCCCGCGCGCACATGATGCGCTACGGCACTACCCGCGAGCAGTTCGGACGCATCGCGGTGAAGAACCATCGCAACGGCAGTCTGAATCCGCACGCGCAGTATCAAGAGGTCTACAGCCTCGAGGACATTTTGAGCTCGCCGATGGTGGCCGACCCGCTCACGCGGCTGATGTGCTCGCCCATCGGTGACGGCGCCGCCGCGACGATTCTGTGCGCTTCCTCGATCGCCCATCGTTTTACGAACAAGCCGGTCAAGGTTCTCGCGTCGCTGCTGTCGTCGGGAAGCGATCATGGCGCCGACCAGCCGGGCGTGGTGCCGCGGGTCGCGAAGCAGGCCTACGAGAAGGCGGGGGTCGGACCCGAAGATCTTAACGTGATCGAATTGCATGATGCGTCGGCGCCGGCCGAGTTGATGACCTACGAGGAACTCGGCCTGTGCAAGCCCGGCGAGGGCGGGAAGATGATCGACGAGGGCGTCACTGAAATTTCCGGCCGCATACCGGTGAATACGTCGGGCGGGCTGCTCGCCAAAGGTCATCCGGTAGGCGCGACGGGAGTGGCGCAAATCTGCGAGATCTTCTGGCAGTTGCGCGGCGAAGCCGGGAAGCGGCAAGTCTCGAATCCGAAGGTGGGGCTAACCGAGAATGGAGGCGGCATGGTTCGCGGCGAAGCGGCGGCGGTGTCGATTCACGTTCTGGGGATCTGAGCTGGGCAAAATCCGCTTGCAGGGAGGGCCATGAACGCTGCAATTGCTGTGGTCTTCTCACTGGTCCTTGCGCTAGTTTCACGCCCCTCGCGCTGCCGCTGGCGATCACCGGTGGCGAAATCGATTTTCTGGTGAACTTTTTCGAGGATATCTTTGGCGGCAGCAGCGAGCCTCCGACGCCGCGCCAGTTGATGCACGGCCGCCACCCGCTGTATCCCGTGATACTGGGTTTCCCGAACGGCCTGATCCCGACCGAAGAGTCCGCGGGGACAAAGATATGTGGGGACCCGCATCCCGACACCACGCCGCCTCTGCAGAGCGAATACAACGGCGATCTATGGAACGGATTTACGCAACAGGACAACAGATGTACTGTTCCATCTCTTCTTGGTGGCAATGCGATGAACAACAACCCTTGCATCTTAGGTTGCTGCAAAGTTCACGACAATTGTTACAAGCAGCATCAGTGCAACTGGTCGTCATGGATTTGCACAGACGGCGGAATTCCGCCCATTCTGCCCTGCTGGGCGTGCAACGATACAGTTGTGAATTGCATCACGGGTTGTTTGAAAAAGTAAGATATGCGGATCCATAGAACATCGACGATGAGATTAACGGCGTTGGTTAGCGGTGCGTTGTTCGTGACCATCTGTCTAAGAATGCCAGGAGCAAGCGGCGGAGGACCGCTTCGATTTTTCCTGCTTTCTCTTGTGGTATTGCTTCCAGTTACGTTGGCGCTGGTCAGGTATTCTCGACGAGATTCCTGGCTCATCGCTCCTCTAGTTGTGATTGGAGTCGTTGTTGGAATAATGATCGACGTTGCTCTAGACACAAAAGAAGACAGAAATCTATTTCCAATTGAAATAGTTGTGGCGTGTGCGCTAGCTACACCGCCTGTAGTAACTGGGGCAGCGCTGGGCTGGTTTCTGAAGAAGCAGGTTGCTAATGCCGGACCAGCAGAAAATCGCGAGAATCCTCTTCAGGACGGGCAACGCCAATAATTAGAAAATGCGCATTGAGATTACTGGCGGCGGTCGGCGGCCAGTTTAGACGGCCAACCTCGATCTCTTTGGTGGCGGCAGCAGCGAGCCTCCGACGCCGCGCCAGTTGATGCACGCCCGCCACCCGCTGTATCCCGTCATCTTGGGCGTCTCCGACGGTCTGATTCCGAGCGAAGGTTCCGAGGGACTAAAGGTTTGCGGAGACCCGTATCCCTCCAAGCAGCGCCCGCTCAGCGGAGAACCGCAATACCAGAAGCCCGGCTCGAGCGCGGGAGGAGGATTGACACCGGAGCAATACGACCGGTTCGCTGGAAACATTGAGAGTCTCACGGTCGGAGGGGCCCTGGCTGGCTGCGCGTGCGGCGCAGCCGCCGGATCATTTTTCGCTGCTGTGGGCGCGGGCCCGGGCTGCATTGCCGGGATGCCGGTCGGGGCCGGCGTATTTGTGTATATGGGCTATCGCGGGGCCTCGCGCGGCACGCTGCCCCAGCCGCAGGAAGACTTGCCACTCGGGCAGTCCGGGCTTCCTTGACGATAGTGCCGCGTGTAAGAGGGTTGCACAACGCGCGACGGTGAAGTTATGGCTAAGTGGGCTGAATTCATTCTCGGAAAGCCTTATGAGTCGGAACTTAATGACCCGGCGGCCTTGGTCTTTGCGCTTGTCGGCGGGGTCACAGGTATTGTTGCTGTGTGGCCCTTCGCAGGGGCGTGGGTGGCCGAGACACTCCTGCGTTTAGGGTTCACCCTATGGGCGTTGGTTCCCGGTTCGCTGGCAGCTGTAATCGGCGGGCTTTTGGGTTTAGCCGTTGGTAAAGTCGTGGACCGAAGGGCGTCGGAACGGACGCGGTTTCTTATCCTGCGCTGTCGACAGGTTTCCTTCCTTATGGCCTGCGCCGTAGGCCTTGTTTATTCCTTGGTTTACCTGCGCTCAAATTCAATTATTTTCTTTGTGGCGTGCGTTTCAATGGTTCTGGCTGCCTTTGGCCAGACACGGTGGCGTCCGCGACCGCGCGTGCGCGGGTAAGCCATGGAAACCTGGCGGCGATATACTGACTCGGGCTATTCATCTTCCCGCTTCATCGATCGTGGGCGACCATGTTACCGCAATGCCTGCGCGTGACCATCAATTTAGCGCGCGTTCGGAACTCGGACCCGATCGAAATCGAGCACCTATGACCCGGCGGGGAATCCGGCGGTAGGTGGCACGGCGGACGATTAGCGCCATGATCGCGCGGGCAGGTTTCACTACGGCGTGGCGAAACGGTACTTCCCATCCTTGAACTCGATCCATCGCCCGCGGTCCGTGACCTGGCCGCCTACGTCGATTTGCGTGCGCAAGATCATGAGTTCCTCTTCGGTCGGCACTTCGAGAATCTCGAGCTTGGGCGCGATCGCGGGCTTGAAACTCATTTCCTCGAGCACCTGTTCGAGCGTGACGAAGGGCGCGATTGCCTGGATCATGAGCTGGCAGTCGGCTCCGTACCCGAACATCGCCCACGGCGTGTAAACCCTCCATGGGCCGGTGCCGGGTGGAAGGCCGTGGCGCTCACGGGCGCCGGGGCCGTCGAGAAAACCCGGCGACGAAATGAAGTCCACGCGATCGACGAACTTGCGCTTTTGCTGATCGGTGACCAGGATTGTGCGCCATGCGAGCGCCGCGATGCTGTCGGCGCCGCCGGGGCCGCCGAAGCGCCGGCCCTCGCCGCCTTCATATTTGCCGACCACGGTGGAATTGACGTTGCCGTAGCGATCGACCTGAAGCGTCGCGAGGATGCCGTAATCGACGTAGCCGAGTTGCGCGAGGTCGGCCGCGTAATTCATCGTGCCCCACTGAAGCGCGCGATAATTGGCGGGCGAGCTGATCATCGTCATCAGCGGATCGAACGGCACCCGAGCCTCGGGCCCGACGCAGCCATCCTCAGTCAGGTACTGGAGGTTGGGCGCGCTCATTCGCTTGGCGAGCAGCACCGAGTTCATCGGCTCGCCGCCGCCGCCAACCCAGTAGATGTACTTGTCGTCAACCAGGCGCGAGATCTGACAGATGACGAATTCGCGCTCATTGAAGTCGGTAGCTGGGGTGCTCACGAGGCATAGCCCTCCCGGATGGTTTCGCGGCGGCGGATCTCGGCCAGTTTTTCGGTTCCCACCACTTTCTGCAGGTACTCATCGTGCGAAGCCACCGAGTACACGTGCTTCTTGAGGTACTCGGTAAAATCGCCGCGGAACATCGCGCCCATCGCTTCGATGACTCCCATCGGATCCGACGCGTAGTATCCCTGCACGGTTCCCGGGTAGGCGCCGAATGGGGCGTGCACGACCGCGTCCACGGTGAAGTGAGCGATCGAGGTGCGAGCCGGATCGCGCCGGAATTCGTCGGTCGCGACGATCTCTTCGGCGGACACGATCACCCGCTTCGACGCAAGCGCGCATTCCGCGTGCGCGATGCCGGTTCCGAAGACGCGCGCGTTGCCGAACTCGTCGGCCTGATGAACGTGGATGATCGAGACATCGGGGTTGAGCGCCGGGAGCAGCAGAACCGGTTTTCCGGTGAAGGGGTCCTCGACGGTTTTGCAGCCCGAATGCTGAAATCCGTCGGTCCCGCCGAAACTGCGCGTGGGCATGAAAGGTATCCCCATCGCGCCGGCCTTGAGGCGCAGCGTCATCAGCGCGTTGGAGTACTCGTAGATGGTGCACTTCTTTTCGCGCACCGCGCGCGCGATCCACGGGCCGAAGCCGATGAAGCCGATGTCGATCCGATCGGCGCATCCTGCTTCAACCAGCAGCGCGCATGCGACGTAGGTGAATTTGCCGCACAGCCATAGATTTTTTTTGCGCTGGCGGATGATCTCGCGAATCAGCGACGACGGTCCCCGCTGAAAGTAGTTGCAGTCGTAGGCGAGGTAGTCGCCGTCGCGTACGAAGCGCTCGACCGCCTCTTTGTGCGTCATCAACTTCGAGACCATCTGATGCGGTTTATGGTCCCGCACGCTCGCCCGATAACCGTCGGGGTCGACTTTCAGATAGTCGGTTTTGCCTTCTTCCAGAATCCGCATGTGCTCAATTCTCCCGAACCTCTCGAGTTGCCGGCAGCGCTGCGATTCAGATTTGGATCCCGGACTGCAGCAGGATGCCGTTGTGAATCAGGAAACTTCGGATGGTGTTGCCACGCTTGGCCTGTTCCCGACCTTCGGCGCCGCCTTTCGCCTGAAAATCGGTTATGCGTTCCGCCATCGAGCGCCTGCCCTTGATGCTGATCTTGGTTTCCTTGCCCTCTTTGCGCAAAAGGCAGGCGGCGACGATCGCGTCGGGGTCGAGTTCGAGCGTGGCGCAAAACTCGGCAAGCAGTTCGAGCCTCGATTTATCCTCGGTGGGCTCGACGCCCGATTGCTCGCGCAGTCCCTGGTACCAGATCTTGACCGAGTCGTACTCTTCGAGCGGTTTATCTATTGACGCCATCGTTATTTTCGAGTTGCGCGTGATTCTATCGGTCGATTGCGCGGTTCGATGCAGCTTACTCGGGAAGACCGAACATCCGCGCGAGCGCTTTGATTTCCTCTTTTCGCCACGGCAGCGGCGCCGGCGCCTGGATCATCTTTGCCGCCTTCATCTGCTCGGTCACTTTGGGATCGGCCTTGAAGGGCTTTCCATATTCGCCCTCGAAGAAGATCTCTTCCAGCGGCGGACGCGGACGCTGTCCGCCTGCTTCCCACGACTCCGCCGGATAACCGACCAGCAGCACAAATAGCGGAATCCATTCCTTGGGCGCCTTCACCAGCTTGTTGATCGCGTCGTGCTGAAAGGCGGTCAGGCAGACGCCAAGTCCCTCGTCAACGCCGGCGAGCATAGCCTGGCAAATCGCGATGCCCGCGTCCGATGCGGCGGATGCCGCCACCGATGCCAGGTTCGGGTTGTCGGCCAGCGGCTTGAGAATGTTCGGCCAAACGAATTCATCGACGAACTTATGGCTCCAGCCGTGGGTGGCGTTCAACGCGCCGACATCGACCAGCTTCTTCAGCCGCGCCTGCGCCCCCTTGTACGCCGCCATATCGACGTAAGTGTAGATGTGCACCGGGGCGAGCTCGATGGTGAGTGCGGAGACCGGGGTCTTGAGCGCGTCGAGGGTTTCACGGGGGATATTGTCCCGAATCACGACGATCGCTTTCAGAAAGGTCGCGTTGACCGCGCATGACGCCAGCCGCGCCGCCTCCAGCATGATCTGGATCTTTTCGCGTTCGACTTTGCGCCACGATTGAAAGTAACGGATCGATCGGCGCCGCCCTACCACTTCTTTGAATTCCATCGACTATTCCTCCAGCTAAATAGGGCCGCCACGGGATGGGAGACCCACCGCACTAGGTTTGGTTTGCCGCAGTTTCACTCGCCCGATGGCGCTGCCCGGCGGAAGCTTACGCCGACCGCAGTCGCGCCGACAAGCGCAACGATCTCGATCAGTTGATGAAAAGCGGAGGCGGCCGGCAGCATTGCTCTCCCGGCGCTTCGTCCATTTGCAAAGGTCGGCGGATAGATGAGACAAAACGATTCAACTCGGGAAAGCCTGATTCGACAAGTGGAGCCGGCGGAAAATGAAACAACTGATTGATCTGCATGGAAGGCGTGCGCTGGTAACGGGCGGCGGCCGCGGGATTGGCCGCTCGATGGCGCTTGCGCTGGCCGACGCGGGCGCCGAGGTCGCGGTCGCCTCTCGCTCGCAGGGCGAACTGGACGCGGTCGCCACCGAGATAAAGGAGCGCGGGCCGCGCGGCTTCGCGGTCATCATCGACGTGATGAGCCGCGAGCAGATTACCGCCGGCGTCGATGAGGCTGCGCGCAAACTCGGCGGTCTCGACATTCTGATCAACAACGCGGGCGGCGTGATCGCGGAGAACCCGCTGCACCTCGATCCGCTCAATCATGACCCGCGCGCGTTCGAGGACAACCTGTTCATGAACCTGACCCAGGCATTCTATGCGACTCACGCCGCGCTCCCCTACATGATCAAGCAGAAGTGGGGCCGCATCATCAGCATCGGTTCCGGCTATGCGAAAAACGGCGGCGGCCCGCTGGCCTACTCGGCCGCCAAGCACGGCCTGATCGGTTTCACGCGGTCGCTTGCTTATGCCGCCGCCCCGCACGGCGTCAATGTGAACGTGCTATGTCCCGGATGGACCAACACCAGGATGGTGGACTGGAACATCCTGGGCGCGATGATGGGGGTGAGTGCGGCCGAGGCCAAACGATTCGCCGAGAGCCAGAACATCCAGAAGCGAATCGTCGAGCCTGATGAATTGGGCGCGATGGCGGCGCTGCTCGCATCCGACGCCGCCAGCGCGGTGACCGGACAGGTCATCAGCGTTGACGGCGGATTCATGATTTAGCCGGGTTGGATAGTCGCGCTCTATTCGAGATGATCGATCACCTTTCCGAAGCCGAGCGTCATGTCGCTAAGCATGTAGCTCGCCCCAATCACCCGCTTGACCGGCAGCCGGTTCCACGGGTCCAGGCGCGAGCTTTCGGCGAAAGCGATCGAGCCGACGCCGGTCCATGCCTCGATTACTCTGACTTCGGTGTGCGTCTCGATGATCTCGGCGCATGACGGACGTCCGTTCTCTTCGGGCGAAGGAATCAGGCGCATGCTGACCGGCGGCGGCGCGGCGGAATGGCCATTGCCGGCCGGCCGCTCCGGGCGAACGATCGCGCTGGCGAGGCGGATGCCTGGCGGACGTTCGAGCGTTCCATAGATCATGTCGCGATCGTTTTTGAATTCAATTTGCGCGAGCTTCTTCGGAAAACCCCAGATTTCGCGCCCGGCCAGCATCGGCGGCTCGGTGGTCACCGCGATGTGCATGACGTAGTTCATCGGGCGGCCCTTGTGCTCGGCCAGGAGCGAAAGAATCGCTTCGTTGTAAGGACCCAAAGTGGTCCACGGATATTCGTAGAACGAAAGTATCGCAGTGGCCGGCTCGCTCAGCGCCAGCGGCGCCGGCAATGCTTCCAACGCGGCTTCGAGGTCGGTTTCGAACGCGACCGCGATCGAGCGAGTGTTGCGATAGTAGAACGGCGGGCGCTGATACGCGGCGGCGTCCGCCGGCATCGAGTATCCTGCATTGCTGAGGTTGAGACGTCCGTGTTTGGCCATAGTGCGATCCTCCTCGGGCGGGATTTTCATACTTGTGGCACTGGTTCGGATAGCGAACAAGCGCGCGAACTAGCGGCGCCACAGGATGTGAGCATCTTCGAGCGGAATACTCACTCCGGAATGCGATGGAACGATGCGAGGTGTGTAGTCCGATGCCGGGCGCGAAGCGGGGACATCGGCGGCATAGATGCGCCATCCTGCAGAAGGCTCGGCGCTGTCACCGTGCGTCATTTCCGATAGAAACGGGGGCTCGGCGTCGAGCGGATCCGCATAAAGTTGTACGCGCACCCAGTCGGCACGCAGCTCTCCGAGATGCACCTCAACCCGCAGCGAGTGCTTTTGTGGACAGCTCTCGACGCGAAGCTCACCGAACTTCAGCGACGCCCAGTGCTCGGCCAACTCTTGTTTCCATTGGAGCAGGGATCCGCCGTAGGCGCCTTGGTCGCTTGCCCGCTCACGATATGCCGCAGCAGCAGGGAGATAATATTTCTCCGTGTACTCGCGCACCGCCCGATTGGCCGAAAAGAGCGGGGTCAAGCGTGACATGCTTTCACGCATTCGCGCGACCCACTCGGTGGCGATGCCATTGTTGCCGCGGTTGTAGAACGCCGGAATGACCTTCTTCTCCAGAGTATCGTAGAGTTCTTCGGCTTCGGCCGCGTCCCAGCCCGGGTCATCGCCATGCTCCTTGCCATCGCCCAATGCCCAGCCGACCTGGGGCGAGTACGCTTCGGCCCACCAACCATCCAGTTCCGACAGATTGAGGCCGCCGTTGACGAGCACTTTCATTCCGCTGGTGCCGCATGCCTCCCAAGGCCGGCGAGGAGTGTTGATCCATAGATCGGCGCCCTGTACCAGCCGCTCGGCCAGCACCAAGTCGTAGTCGCTGAGAAAGACAGCGTGGCGGCGCACGTCGATCCGCTGGACGAAATCAACCCAGGCCTTGACCAGCGCCTGGCCGGCGATGTCTTGCGGATGGGCCTTGCCGGCCATCACCAGCTGAACCGGACGTTGAGGATTGGTCAGAATGGAAACGAGGCGTTGGGGGTCATACAGGAGCAGATTGGGGCGCTTGTAGGTTGCAAAGCGGCGGGCGAAGCCCAGCGTCAGAGTGTCTGGATCGAAAATGCTCTCGGCGGTTTTTGGATCTCCGCCGCGAGTGGCAAACTCGCTGGCGAGCCGCTCTCGCACGAAGCGAACCAATTCGAGACGGTGCTTTGCGCGAAGTTCCCACAGCGCGCTGTCCGGGGCGCGGCGTATATCATCTCCGACAGTTTCCATGGTCCCGCGCCAACGCTCGCGGCCACAGGTCTGCGTCCATAGCGCATCGGCAGCCGCGGAATCCCAAGTCGGTGTGTGGACTCCGTTGGTGACATGTCCGACCGGGACCTCTAGCTCGGGCCAGGAAGGAAAGAGAGGCTGGAAGATTCGCCGGCTCACGGCGCCATGCAGGCGGCTGACAGCGTTGATTGCTCCGCTGCCACGAATGGCGAGATAGGCCATGTTGAATGGCTCATCCTGACGGTCCGGATGCAGGCGGCCCAGGGCCAGGAGACGCGGAAGATCCAGGTGAAGCCGGTCTTCGGCGTAGCGCGAGAGGAAGCGGGTTATCAAAGCGGGAGCGAAGCGATCGAAGCCGGCCTCAACCGGCGTGTGGGTTGTAAAAAGATTGCCGGCGCGCGATATGGCCAGCGCAATTTCGAAGGATTGACCGTTGTCGTCCATAAAGCTTCGTGCGCGCTCGAGCACCGCGAATGCCGCATGGCCTTCGTTCAGATGGCAAACGTCCGGTTTGATCCCGAGGGCGCGCAACAGCCGCCAGCCGCCGATCCCGAGCACCAGTTCTTGTGTCAACCGGAGTTCAGGTCCGCCGCCGTAGAGTTCGCTGGTGATGCCGCGATAAACCGGCGCGTTCGCCGGGTCGTTGCTATCGAGCAGATAAAGTCTCAGGCGGCCGACCTGTACCTGCCAGGCGCGTAGCCAGAGTTTTTGACCCGGCAAGATGACGCTCAACCTGAGCCACTCGCCGTCCTTGTCGCGCACCGGGGTTACAGGTATCTGGCCGGGGTCGTTGTAGGGGTATGATGCGCGTTGGCTGCCGTCGGCGTCGATGATCTGGCGAAAATAGCCTTGGCTATAGAGCAGCCCGACCGCGACGAGCGGAACGCCAAGGTCACTGGCGGCCTTTAACTGATCTCCGGCGACATTGCCTAGTCCGCCTGAGTAGATGGGGAGTGCTTCGCTGAGCCCGAACTCCATGCTGAAGTAGGCGACGCAATTTAATTGCGGGCTACCATGAGCGCGCTGAAACCATGCAGGACTTTTGAGAGTGCGGCGCTGTCTTTCCAGGCGCTCCTTAAGCTGATCCCGGAATTCCGGATCGTCGCGGAGCGACTCAAGTCTGGTCCGGGAGGAGGTTTGCAGAACGACCCACGGATTATGGGTGAGTGCCCAGAGTTCCGGGTCGATCTTGTTCCACAGCGGATCGGTCGAGTGGTTCCAGCAATTTCGCAGGTCCAAAGCCAGCTCGACCAACGCGCCGAGATCTTCGGATTCTAAGTTCCACAGAGTCTGATGCAGCTCCGGCATTCGTGCCCCTTGACTCTAAGCAGGCGGGTGCAGGCGCACGCGTCCGCGGTTAATCGACAAGTGCACTTCCAGCACCAGGTTTCTCAGCGCGTCATTTACCCCGCCGCGAAGCGGCCGCGCAGCCTCGCAGGCGAGATCGTCCAGCGATAACAACCCGACCAATGCTCCGTCCTGATTGACGACCGGGAGCCGGCGCGTGCGTTTCTGCCGCATCAACTGCGCTGCGGAGCCCAGTTCGTCCTCGGTGGTGCAGGACACGAGCATGCGGGACATGGCTGTCTCGACCCGTATCTCTTCCAGCGGTCTGCCCTGGGTATAGGCGGCCATACAAATGTCGCGGTCGGTCAGAAAGCCGATCGGTCGGCGTTGGTCGTCAACTACCGGAACCGCCCCGCAAGGCTCTTCCCACATTATTTGCGCCGCCTTGGCCAGCGAATCTTGGGGACGGCAGGTTTTGACGTCACGATTCATGATCTGCTCAACTTTCATCGGCGTCTCTCCAGCGCTTAAGCTCCGAAGAATTCTGATCGGAAGACCAAAGGATACAATTGTCCTCCAATTTCTTGTATTCCGCTGCGGCAGCCTCGGATCGCGAACACGAATCAGGCGGGGATACTCATCGGTACAAACTCTACTTTGGCTTAGGTTCAGTTAAAACTGTTTCCGAAGGACACAGTCGCGATTCAGTGGCGGGGCCGCAGATTTTTCAGCGGTCGGGTGTTGAGGACGTCTTGCTTTTCGATCCAGCCGCGCCGCGCCTGATTGACGCCGTAATCGAGCAGCGCGAAATCGCGAGTCGAATGCGAGTCGCTCGATATGACCAGCTTGACGCCGGCCTGTTTGGCGGCAATGCAGGCGGTGTCGCTCAGGTCCGATCGGGCAGGCTGGGAGTTGATTTCCAGGGCACAGCCCTCCTCGCGGGCGACCCGGAGGATTTCGCTGAAATCGAACTTGCTGGGCTCGCGATGCCCGAGCAAGCGGCCACTTGGATGGCCAATCACGTCAACGTTGGGATTGCGAATCGCCTTGATCATTCTGCGGGTCATCTGGGCGGAACTTTGTTCGAGCTTGTAATGGACTGAGGCGACTACCCAGTCGAGCTCGCTGAGCGCATCGGCGGGCAAATCCAAGCTGCCATCGTCCAGGATGTCGACCTCGATGCCCTGAAGGATTGAGATGCCGGAGAGTTTTTTCCTGACCCGCTCGATCTCCCGCCTTTGCTCGTGCAAGCGCTCAGGATCGAGGCCATGGGCCATCGCCAGGCGACGAGAGTGATCGGTAATTGCAACATATTCGAGACCGCTCTGGCGAGCTTGACGCGCCATTTCCTCGATCGATGCGTGTCCGTCGGTGTACAGAGAATGGGTGTGAAGATCGCCGCGAAGGTTTTTACGCTCAATCAATTTGGGCAGTTTGCCGGACGCGGCTGCTTGTATTTCGCCGCGGTCCTCGCGCAACTCCGGCGGCACCCATGACAGCCCCAGCGCGCGGTAAATCTCTTCTTCGGTCCTGCCCGCGATGACCGCATCGCCGCGAAAGAGACCGTACTCGTTGAGCAAGAGTCCGCGCGACTGGGCGATGCGCCGCAGATGCACGTTGTGGGACTTGGATCCGGTGAAATAGGTAAGCGCCGCGCCGAAACTCTTTGGCGCGACTACGCGCAGGTCCACCTGCAGACCGCCTTTGAGTACGACGCTGGTCTTGGTCTGGCCCGAGCCGATTACCTGGGTGATGCCCGGGAAGGCGGTGAAATGCTTCATGACCGCGGCGCAGTCGGCCGCGGCGGCTACAGCGTCGAGATCGCCGATGGTCTCGCGCCGACGCCGAAAGCTGCCGGCCAGCTCGAACTGGCGGATTGCCGCGCATTTTCGCAAGTGGGCTTCGATCTGCGCGGCGATCCGCGTCGCCTCGGCATAGAGCATTCGCTTTCCCTGGCCGGTCTCGGGCCGCAGCAATGATTCGCGGATTCGATCCTCTATCTTCGGACCAAAGCCGCGGATTTTCCGGATCGCCCCGGACTTGACGGCTCGTTCGAGATCGCCGCGGTCGCGAATCTGCAGGAAGTCGATCAGAAGTTTTAACCGCTTGGGACCCAGGCCTGGAATATCTTTCAGTTCGAGGAGCTGGGGCGGGAACTTTGCGGCCAGCTCGTGGTGCAACGGCAGGTCGCCGGTCTTGACGATCGTCGTTATTTTTCCCGCCAGATCGGCCCCGATACCGGGAATTTCATCGATCTGTTCTTCGGTTAGACCGGCGACTTGCGCCGGTTGATCGCGAATCGCCCGAGCGGCGTTGCGGTAGGCGCGTACGCGAAAGAAATTCTCGCCCGCCAGCTCCAGCATATCGGCGGTCTGGTCGAGGACGTTGGCGACATCGTCGTTTTCCATCGTTACTGTATCTTGCCGCGATGGCGGAGCTCTTGCACGGTAACGATGCGGACTCCATTGGCAGACAACTCACGGCGAAGCAGATCGTCGCGCCGCGGCTCGAGCGAGCGACAAAGGTCCCAGATCACGTTGACCTGAAAACCTTCCTGGAGAGCGTCTTCGGCGGTCCACCTGACGCAAAAGTCGCGAGCGAGGCCGCAGATAAAAATTTGCCGGGCTCCGCGATTCTTCAAATACCCTGCCAGTCCGGTCGGCGGCCGATTGCCTTTTGGGTCCCAATTGTTGCGAAGCGCGCTATACGAATCGATCGCCGCGTTGGTCGCCTTTCTAATGATCGCAACCGCCCGCGCCCATGGCATCCCAGGGTGCAGGCTGGCGCCGGCAGTCCCTTGCACGCAGTGATCGGGCCAAAGGATTTGTTCATGGCCGTACAGTTCGATCTTCTCAAACGGTCTGCGCCCCGGGTGGTTGCTTGCAAATGAGACGTGTTCAGGCGGATGCCAATCCTGAGCTGCGACAATCAGCTCGAAGAGCCCGGCTTCCATCAAATCTGCAATAGGCGAGACGATCTCATCCCCACCTCCAACAGGTAATGCACCGCCTGGCAGGAAGTCCGACTGGAGGTCGACTACCAGCAAAGCCGATCGCTCCTTGTCCAGGGTTATCGCCATGTCAGTAGTGGACGGCAAGGACCTTGAAGCCGCGCTCCTTCAACGCGTGTGCCGTGCGTTGCGCGCTGGTCGAAGGAACCAGCACGTATAGAATCTCACGTTGCGTACCTCGCCGGTACGTCCCGACACCGAGGAGAGGACAAATCGAGCGGACGAGGCTGGTTGCGGCCGCTATCTCTCCGGAGCCACTCAGATCGAGATCAATTCTGGAACTGCCCTCGGCAGCAGCTCCGAGCACGGCCTCCAGCACCCGCAGCATATCGGTGGCGGTTATGATGCCGACCAGCTTGCCCTCCTCGACCACCGGGAGACCGCCGATCTTGTTGGTCATAAGCAGGTGAGCGGCTTTCTCGACCGGCGTGGAAGGATGGACCGAAAATGGATGGGCGCTCATGGCCGCATCGACGCGCGTGTAAGCCAACTGTCCGATGTGCAGGCGTGTGTCACGGTCGGTCAGAATACCGACCAGTCTTTCCTTATCCACCACCGGAACCTGTCGGAACCGGCCGGCTTCCATCTTCTCGTGCGCTGCTTCCAGCGTGTCACTCGGCGCGACAGTCACAGGCTTCGGGGTCATCAGCTCGGCAACTATCATTGGCGCTCCTTTGAGCGAGGTGCCGGCGGCCAGAGCGGCAGAGTCAGATCGGCACTGGGTTGCGATCCAGGATCCGGAGTGCGCCGGTCAAGCTCAGGACATCGTTGGTGCCGTCCTCGATCAGCGACGCGCGCGCGTCGCGGAAGATCTTCTCGATGGGGTACTCGCGGCTGAGCCCGTTGCCGCCGAAGATTTGCAGCGCGTCGGAAGCGACCTCGAACGAGGCCTGGGTGCAGAAGGTCTTGGCCGCGATTGCATACTCGAGATCGATTGCGGGCGGAGGATCGTTGTGCACCATCACGGCGCGCGACAGCGCGCGGCATGCCTCGACCCGGGTGAACATGTCGAACAGGCGCTTTTGGACGAGTTGATGCTCGCAGATCGGCTTGCCGCCCTGGATGCGATCCTTTGAGTAGTCCAGCGCGGCCTCGAAGGCGGCGCGCGCAACGCCGGTGAACACTGCCGCCATTGTGCTGTTCGCGTTGGTCAGCGTAATCGCCGCCACCATCGGGAAGGCCTCGGGCGTGGCGAGCACGTAGCGGTCCGGGATGCGCACGTTGTCGAAAAAGATCTCGCCCTGGTTGAGCGCCCGCTGGCCGATCTTGTTGAGCGGTTTTCCCTTGGAGACGCCCGGCAGATTGAAGGGAATGAACACGACCATGCCACCGGCCGGCTGTCCATTGGCCGCCGGCGCCATCAGGTACACGATTCCGTGGGTCGAGATCGTGCCGTTGGAAACCCACGCCGCCTTCTGGCCGTTGATCACGTAGGAGTCGCCGTCGCGCCGGATGGTCGCGCGTCCGGCGGGGCTGGCTTCACCTTCGCTCGCAAGGAACATCGCCCAATCCGAACCGTGATTCGGCTCGGTCACGGGCCATGACCCGATAAAGCGGGCGTCGCGGTCGGCGATATAGGGCTTGACGAAAGCGTCGATAAGTTCGGGATTTCCGGCCATCGCCAGCGCACCAAACGGAGCGCCCGCGACGCCGAGGCTGATCGCGAGGTCGGCGCCGCCCCATCCGAGCTCCTCCAGAAAGATCTGAACCCCAAGCCCGTGCAGGCCCAGGCCACCGATTGCTTCAGGGAAGGAGGCGGTGTGATAGCCAAGCGCATACGCCCGGCGCATGAAGGTCCACAGCGAAGAGCCGGGCGCGATGACATCGCGCGGGTCGGGCAGGCGGTCGAGTTCCATTGCGGTCGGCCGCAGCACCTCTTTGGCAAAGCGGTGGACGTTGTCCCTGAGCGCGCAAAGGTCCGCGGGCAGATTGCGGTCCATTTCCATGTAAGCGTCCATCGCCAACCTCCCGCAGCCGGCTACCGGCTACGAACTGCCACCGGCAGGGATGAAGCTCGTCGGTATGTCCAGCGCCTTATGGACGAATTCGAGTTCCTGCTGGCGCCATGGCAGCGGAGCGGGCGCCTGGATCATCTTGTCGCGCTTAAGTTCCTCGACCACCTTGGGATCGCGCTCGAATGGCTTGCCGTGCCCGTTGACGAAGAACAGTTGTTCGAAGGGCAGCTTGGGCCGCTGGCCGCCCGCTTCACGGCTCTCGAGCGGGTAGCCGACGCTCATCACGACAATCAGATGGGCGGTTTCGGGAAGATTGAACACCTTGCGCATCTTGCGCTCGCGCACGCCGCCGAGCTCTCCGGTGCCGATGCAGCAGGTGCCGAGGCCCTCCTCGTAGGCGACCAGGGTGGCTTGGCCGATCGCCTGTCCGCAATCCATCTCGGTGAGTCCGGATTTGAGCATATCCTCGGCGTTCATGCGGAAGTAGGGAATCAACAACTGATCGAGCGCCTTGTGCTCGGCGGCTTCGTCAACGCCCATCACGCGCGCCGCGACCAGTTCATGGAGCCGCTCGCCCTGGGTCAGGTGGCCGCTCTTGCGGTCGAAGATCGCCTCTTCCACCCAGTACCAGAGGATTACGGCCGGGCAGTGCTTTAACTGGCTGGTTCCGAGCGGGGCGACGAGCGCCGCCCAATTTTCCGGCGGGGAGGAATCGCGGAACATCACGACCGCGCGCAGCGCCTGCACGTTGCCCCAAAACGAGGCGAGCCGCGCGGCCTCGAGCATCTTCTGGATCTTGGCGCGCTCGACCGGCCGGTACGGATTGTAGAAGCGGATGGTGCGTCTGATGCCGATTGCTTCCTTGAGTTCCATGCGTGTTTTACTCAGCTCCTCAATGTGTTGTGTTCGCTGTCCACCAAGGCGTCCTTGTCGCGGTCCCGGGTGGCAGGGGTAATGCCGTGTTGCTTTAGTTGCGCCTTCTGAATCCGGTGGGTTTCGGTCTTGGGCAGGCTTTCGCGGAAGTCGAAATAGCGCGGCGCCATGAAGCTCGCCATCCGCTCCTCGCAAAGGAGGCAGACCTTGCTGCCTTGCTCTTTTGCGCGCTCGGACAACAGCGAAGCTGGAGAATTAAATCTGGGCCGGGCCGTTTCCATCTGAGTGAAAGCTCGCTTGCCGCCGATCGCCTTTTCGCCGCGCCGCGCTCGGGCCGCTTGGGTCCCGCGTCCGCTCTGCTCAGCCATCGTGCGTCCTTCCAGCGCCTTGCGGTGCGCATTCACCATAAAGACATGACCATAGATTTGAAAACATACGCAAGAGTATGCGTTCGTTCGGTAGCAGGAGCCAACCGGCGCACCTTTCACAGGATGTTTGAGGCCGCCTTTTTTTGCTGTCCTTCCCGCGCGTGGCTGCCGCGCGAGGAATCCCTAAATCCGCTCCTGAGCGAGCCAGATCATTCGTCCACGTCCGAGAGAAACGCCGCCACCGCGGCGCACGTTCCTACTACAAGTGTGGCCTCACGCCTGCTCGGCGTCTTCCCTTCCTTCCCATGCCGCGCGGAATCGGATGCATAGCCCCAGAGTTTGTCTACAGCTATATTCAGTGGCACCCGCAGACCGAGCTTTGGAATCAATTTTCCCAGCGTAGCCCTTCGGTTCCCGGCCCGCTCGCGGGCGGCGGACTCCAACGACGCCATGGCGTGCTGTATTGCGCCTGTCGCATCGGCTGTCGGCCGACGCGACAGATCGTTCAGCGCCTCGCGCATTTCAGAATGCGCAACTGACAAACCCCGCGCTTCCAGATTATCGAGTGCAGATTGAAATGATTTTTCGAAGCCTTCGTCGCCGCGGATCTGGAGTTGCCCCTCAACCAATTTCCAGCCAACCCCATTCTCCTCAAGAGCGTTGTTGACTTGTTCTTCAAATTGTTTGGCCCGCTGCGCAAAGCCTTCAACGGATTGTCGGTCCGTAAGAAACTGGGAAGTGGTCTCTACGCAGTCGTAAAATCTGAACCACTGACACTCCATAACCTCCTTATCAAATTTACCAAAAATCAAGCTGGATGAGCTTCGCTTTAGAATAGGCTCAAGCCGGTCGCACAGTTTCGATAGATCGCGTTCGTAGGAATAACCGCACAGTACGTGGATGGCAAAGAGAACGTCTGATCGCAATTGCTTGGGAGCCGATTCACGCGCGATAATCTTTTGGCGCGTATATCCGTGTCTTTTTGAAAACGGCGCACTCACGATCAAGTTCCGGATAAAATTCCCTGACAAATTGGCGAAAAGGCTACTTTACCGCTTCTTCCTCGTTCGCGGCTTCATTCCGGCCAGTGGCAGCGTCTCGGAGACCCTCTCCTCCGTGGGCGCCGCCTGCAACGTCACGTCGCGCCCCGGATAATCGACGCGCTTGCCCTTGAATGCTTCCTCGATCGTGATCAACTGAATCCTCGGGTAGTCACGGCCCCATGAATCCGAATGCCAAAGGCCCGCCTTCGCGGCCTCCGAACGCATCTCGGCGCTAGGCTCGTACATCGAGAGCAGCACGCCGATGGGCGCGTTTTCGCGCTCGACGGTGCCGCGCAAGTCGCGAACCATCCACGGGCTGAGGTTCTTCCCCGCCTTTACCGATACGACAATCCGATTGCTGCGCTGTGCGGCGGGATTGTCGATGAACCTGATCACCCCGTCCACACCGCGGTCCATCCCCTTCTTTCCCTTTTTCTGGTCCGGTTCCCCGTTGGCGATCGGACGCGCGCCAATCAATGGCAGCGCCCACCATTGAAAGTCGTAAGGATCAGTTCCGGCCAGTACGCGCGCCCCCTCGGCGTCAGCGGGCACGCCGTGAACTTGGTACTCAATTCCGGGGAAGGCGGTGTCGAGACGATTGCGGATGAGGCCAATCGCAAGGTGCGTGATGTCGATCCCAATCCAGCGCCGATTCAGCCGTTGCGCGGCGTGCAGCGCGGTGCCGCATCCGCAGAAGGGATCGAGGACGACGTCGCCCTCGTTTGACGAAGCATTGATCATGCGTTCGAGCAGCGCAACGGGCTTTTGCGTCGGATAGCCAAGCCGCTCAGCTGCTTGCGCAGCGACTGGATTCAGGTCAGTCCAGACATCTTGAAGCGGCACGCCGGGCATCTCATCGAGGTATCGTTTGTAGGCTGGTACCACACCGGGACCTGTTTGAATGACACGGCCCTGTTGAATCAGCTCCTGCATTTTTTCTTTGCTGTAGCGCCAGTATCGAGTTACTCCCATAACTTCATAGCGAGGGTTACCCTTTGCCGCTCCACCTGGCCCGGTTAGATCGCCCAGTCGGTATCGTCGGCCAGTCTCCGGCTCTACAAACTTGTAGAAGCCCTCAACGTATTCGGGATCGTAAGGCGTGTACTGTGGGTTCCACGTCCATTCACCGCTCTTCGTGTAGAACAACAGCAAATCGTGAATCCGGCCGTACTGCCGGCGGCCTTGCTTCGTGTCGCTGTGCGCGCTGCTCCGCTTCCAGACAATTTCGTTTTTGAAAATGGTCGGGCCAAACACCGAGTCCAAAATGAGCTTCAAATAGTGGCTCGCGGTTGGGTCGCAATGCAGGTACAGCGATCCCGTCGGCTTCAGCACCCGCCTGAGTTCCGCCAGCCGGATCGCCATCATCACCAGGTACGCCATCATGTCGCTCTGGCCCAAAAACTGGCGCATCGACTCCATCAGCGTAACCAGCCGCCCAGGGACACCGCGTTTTTCGGCGTCGGTGTTGGTCAATTCGGCGTAGGTCTTCTCCGCCGTGATGTCCCAATGCCAGTAGTCCTCGAAGGCGCGAATTTGCGCTTCGGACTCGGTGCCGTGCTCCTTGAAGAGCACGTTGTAATCGCGTTCTGAGTTGAACGGCGGATCGAGATAGACGAGGTCGATCGATTCGCTCGCGAGGTTCTCGCGCAGGACGCTCAGATTGTCGCCGTAAAAAAGAAGGTTCCCCGCCATGGGAAAAAAAGCTTATCCGTTTCTTGTCCGCACCGGGAGTGGGTACTGCGGGCGGGACGGGGAAAAAAGCGGGATTCTTCGCCCGGCAGCCACACGCGGGGATGATAACCCCAAAGAGCGCGGACGGAAAAATCCTGTCTTGGGTCAAGGGGCTGGCCCCTTGACCTGCCTGATGTGCCGCCGCGCCGTGCTAGCGGTGGCTGCGCTGGCAGGTTCCCATCAGCGTTGCCTGCTCGACGATGTGTCCTTGCATCGCCGCTTCCAGTTGCGCTTTGGTGGGCCGCTTAAGATCCGGCATGAGGCTATCCAATGCGTAGAGCTTGAAGAAGTATCGATGGCGTCCGATCGGAGGGCAGGGGCCGCCATATCCGGTCCTTCCCCAATCATTGCGCCCCTCGCAGGTCCCCGCCGGCAAGTGCTCGGGCTTGACGGCCTGCGGCAGCCCTGCGGCCGAGGGCGGGAGGTTGTACAGCACCCAGTGGACCCACACCATCTGCGGCGCGGCGGGATCGGGCGCGTCAGGGTCGTCCATAATCAGCGCAAGGCTGCGCGCAGCGCTTGGCGCGCCCGACCACGCAATGGCGGGCGAGACGTCTTTGCCATCGCAGGTATGGACGGCGGGAATCTCCTTTCCGTTGTCGAAGGCAGCCGATGTAAGCGCCAAGGGCATCAAAGTACCTTACTGCCGTTTATCACTATGGCGTCAACCCTGGAAGGCGGCCTTTTCGATGTCGATGCTGGTGTGGCGATCCTCCTGAGCGGGCGACCAGTTCCACAGCATGTACTGATAGTGGCGGTAGCCGCCGGCGAAGTGCAGGCCCTTGACGGGCCCGGGCAGAATTCCGTCGTAGGGCATCCAGTTCGGATACTGATACGGCTCCCAGGCGTGGTAGATGACCAGTTGGTCGGGGCGTACGCACTCGGTCAGCTTGGCTCTCACCACGGAATCGCCGTAATCGTTGAACACCCGGATGTAGTCGTGGTCGGTGATTCCCCTGGCCGTGGCGACGGCAGCGCAGTATTAAGCCGTTGGCAGGGGCCGCGCCCGCCAACGGCGGGCGGCCTTAATACTGGGTGCAGGGGTCACCCCTGGTCACCCCTGCCGTGCGTGGGTGACATCGCGCGCATGAGGGGTTAGCTTCTGATCATGCGGCTTGGCGCGATCGATGTCGGATCCAATTCGGTGCACATGATCGTCGCCGATGTCGGCCGCGATGGCCACGTCGAGGTGGTCGATCGGGTCAAGGAGACGGTGCGGCTGGGCCGGCGCGCATTCATGACCGGACATCTGATGCCCGAGGCGATGGATCTGGCGGTGCGGGCGCTGGTCAACTTCAATCGCATCCTGCGCCTGCGCAAGGTGGCCAAGGTGCGCGCGGTGGCGACCAGCGCGGTGCGCGAGTCGAAAAACCGCGCCTCCTTCATCCGGCGCATCCGGCGCGAGACCGGTCTCAACGTGCAGATCATTTCCGGCACCGAGGAGGCGCGGCTGATCTTTCTGGCCGCGCGCCACGCGCTCGGACTCGACGGCGGACCGCATTTGTTGATCGACGTCGGCGGCGGCAGCGTCGAGCTGGTGCTGGTTCGCGACGGCCGGCCGCTGTGGATGAAGAGCGTGAAGCTGGGCGCGGCGCGTCTGGCCGAGCGCTACCTTACCGACGACCCGCCCAGCCGCGCGCAGCTCAAGCGGCTCGAACGCCATCTCAACGACGAGATCGGCGCGCTGCTGAAGACGGCGCGCAAGGCGGGCGTGGTGCGCGCAATCGGAACCTCGGGCACTATCAACACCCTGGTCGCGATGGCGCGCGCCGCGCGCGGCGACGAACTGGAGCGGATGCACGGCGCGAGTGCGACGGCCGCGGAGGTAAGCAAGCTCGCGGGCCAGCTGGTCTCGGCAAATTCGGCGCTGCGCTCGGAGCTGCCTGGCATCGACGCGAAGCGGGTTGACCTGATGCCGGCCGCGGGCGCGCTGGTGGACTTTGTGCTCAAGCGCTCGGCGGCGCCGGTGCTGGTCGCATGCACGTGGGCGCTGCGCGAGGGCCTGCTTCTGAGCCTGGCGAGCGCGACCATTCGCGGCGGCGGCGAGCACGCGCGCCGGCTCTCGGTAAATGCGCTTGCGACCCGCTTCGCCGGCGTGAACAAGCACGGACATCAGGTCGCGAAGCTGGCGCTGAAGCTGTTCGATGCGACCGCGCCGGTGCTCGCGCTGCCCAAGAGCTCGCGCGAGTTGCTGGAATACGCGGCGTTGCTCCACGACATCGGCCACGCGATCGATCACGACCGCCACAATCGCCACTCGTACTATCTAATCAAGAACGCGGAGCTGTTCGGTTTCGATCCGGGCGAAGTCGAGGTGATCGCGCAGGCGGCGCGCGGCCACCGCAAGCAGGCGCCGAAGCTGGACTCGCCCGAAATGGACGGCCTGGCGCCCTCGAAACGGCGTGTGGTCCGCGGTCTCGCCGCCATCTTGCGCGTCGCCGACGCGCTGGACCGAAGCCATTTCAGTGTGGTCAAGAATATCGAAGTTCGCTACTCTCCCGGTAGGCTCATCATCGCAGTCGATTCCAACAACGAGAAGGCCGACCTCGAATTGTGGACATGCGAGAGGAGGACGGACCTGCTCTCGAGGCTGCTCGACCGGCAGGTGACGCTGGAGCGTTAGCCGCGGCCGCGGCGCGCGCCAACGCGAGGGAAGCCAATGGGCAAAATGGCTAATCGGCGCGTAGTGGTGGTGGGAGCGGGTATCGCGGGACTCAGCGCCGCGCTGCGCCTGCGCCAGGCGGGCGCCGAGGTCACAGTATTCGAATCGAGCGATCGCGTCGGCGGCCGCACGAGTTCAGAGACCCACGACGGCTACCTGTACGAGCGCTGGACACAATTTTTCACGACCACCTATCGCAACGCCTTGGGGCTCATCAAGGAGATGGGACTCCAGGCCGAGCTGAGAACGACCAGTCCGTGGATAGCGGTGTTCAAAGATGGGCGGCCGCATCGGATGCCGGCTGGAATGCGGTTTGCCGTGTATGCGGTGAGGAGCGGACTGCTAAGCGTGCGGGACCTCGTCCGATTCACCTGGCATACCACCAGCTTGCGATGGCCGGCGCTCGATAACTACTCGGCATGGGCAAAGTACGACGACCAGGATGCCGCGAGTTGGAGCGCGCCGCGCCTGGGGCGCGGGGCGGAGTTCCTGCTCGAGCCGGTACTCGCGGGCGGCGTGATGCAGCGGATCGAGGAAACCTCGCGCGCATGCGCGCTGGCAGTGCTGGCGGTAACCGCCAACGGCCGGAGCAAAGACATGACGCTCGCGCGGGGCAACGACTCGCTGCTGCGCGCGATGGCGGCGCGGGTCGACGTCAAACTCGAGGCTCCCGTCCAGGCGGTCGAAGCCTCGCCCAACGGCGTGACGGTGCGACTGTCAGGAGAGACGGTTCACGCCGACGCGGTGGTGCTGGCAACTACGGCTTCGGCGGCGGCCGGAATTTACCGCGCTGGAGACAGGATCGAACGCGAGCTCATGGCGACCCCCTATGGTTCGGTGATCAAGGTCGGTCTGGCGACCAAGCGCAACTGGTCGAACGATCCGGGGCTCGGCAATGTGTGGGCGATGATGATACCGCGCGGCGAGCGCCGGCAAATTGTTTCCGTCACGATCGAATCAGCCAAGGACCCTGAGCGGGTGCTTAAGGGCGGCGAAATGCTCAACCTGTTCGTTGCCCCGGATAACGCCGAGCGAATGATGGAGTGGCCCGATGAACAGGTGGTGAGCGCGGTTGCCGACGACGTCGAGCGGCTGTTCCCCGGCGCGTTTGCCGCGCAGCAGTTCACGCGGGTAGTTCGCTGGCGCGAGGGGATGCCGAAATCGCCGGTCGGGCGCGCACGGGCGCTTGCCGAATACCGCCGCACACGGCCGCGCGACGCCACGGTGTGGTTGGCGGGCGACTACATGGGGATGCCGTATCTCGAATCGGCGATCGAAACCGGCACTTGGGCGGCGCACCGCATCGTGGAAGGCTGAGCGCAAGACCAGCGGCGCGTCGCCGGCTGCCGACGATCCTCGCCTCAAACCAAATCAGGCAAATCGATAAAAAAAGGCACGCCAAGGCTTCACCATGAGGGCATATGGCCATGCGTGCCTTCGGCTACTTGGGGGAGGCGTAGCCGACGATCTGGAGCTTAGTAATTATGCGCGGTTGATGCCACCGGCGATGCGTCACGAATGGAACCATTTTGAACGTTTGCATCGCTCACCGCATATTGAGCCGGCACCTTTGCGGCCTCATCGGCTCGCGCAAGATTTGTCTCTGCGCCAGGTGATGCCCCCGATAGCGACGGTGCAGGCGGCGAACTACATGCCCAGGATCCAGTTCAGGAAAAGCCCGAGTACGAACAGCGCGCCGGCGCGCCGTGTATGCACGAAGGCCGCCGACACATACCACAGCGGCCATACCGGATATCCTGGCGGCGGCGAAGCCGGCTTGGGATTCGAATAGACCTCGAGCGTCCGCCAGAGCACCGGCAGGCCGCCGAGCACGACCAGGGCGCCGAACCCGAGCGTACCCGTCAGGACCATCGCTACGACAACCACGTAAAACGAAATCATCAGCGCCTGGTTGAGCCGGATCGCCCCCTTCTCGCCGAGGATTACCGGCAACGTGTGCACGCCCTTCCCGGAATCGTAAGGAAGTTTGTCGATGTGTTTGCCTATCAGTACGCTCGTCACGAGGATCGCGTAGGGAAGCGACGCAACCCAGACCCAGGCGGGCACTTCGCCGGTCGTGACGAAATACGTGCCACCGACCATCAGCGGGCCCCATACGATGAACACGCCGGGCTCGCCCAGTCCGAGATGCTTTAGACGCACGGGTGGTGCAACGTAAAACACGCTGATGAACAGTCCCGCCAATGCGAACAGGACCACCGCCCATCCGCGCACCGCGAAGAGGAAAACCATAATTGCCGCGTCGATCAGGTTGAGCACGACGATGGCGCGTATGAGCTCTGCCCTGGTAACCCAGCCCGCGAGCACGGGATGGGGCGCATACAATGCCCGCGGCGCTTCCGACGTGTCGATGCCGCCGGTCAGATCGAAGTAGTCGTTGATGAGATTGTTGGATGCGTGCGCGACGCCCAGCCCGATCAGGCTCACCAGGAAATATAACCAGTTCGGATTGGTTGCGCGCATCGCGAGCAAACCGCCGATAAGTCCGGAGGTCAGCGTCATCGGGATGACGCCTGCGCGGGTGATGATGAGCCATCGCGAGACGCCGTCCATGCGCTCGTCGGGCAGGTTCATCGTGAGCAGCGCCTCGCGCCAGTTCTTGAGCCGCTCAGTCCAGTTGACGGGATGGGGTTTTACCAACTCTGCCATGATTCAGTTTTTTGCTTGGGCACACCGGCGTCCGTCGTGGCGCCGGGCAAAATAGCCTGCTGGATCGGCTACGGCATCACTGAACGTAGTAAGCGCCTGTACCGGACCACCGGTATGGCGTGTTCTTATCCGGAGGCGTATAGGTCCCCTGCGCGGCGGCGTTGTTATGCCCGGTAGTCGTGGTCGTGCTTGAATTCGTGGCCGGCGCCAACACACCCGGATTCGTAGTGCTGGATTCGCTGGTCGTCGCGGTTTCCGTGCCATGAGTCATCGTCGCACAGCCGGCCAACCACACCATCGCAATACCAACACAAATAGCCACTGCGGAATTAGTTGTGTATTTCATTGTTCAGGCCCATGTTTATTCTGTTCTCGACAAAAAGCGATAGTAAACAAAAGTCTGGTCCGAGACTACGCGCTTCGCGCGCCGCCGGCAAAGGCCGTGGAACGAAACCGGCCTGGAACCTTGCACAGGGAAGCCGTCGGGTCTATAGCGGACTGGGAATCGGAGACTCAAAACGCAAATTCCGGTTGACTGCGCGCGCGACGGCGGGCGGCGTTCTGGCAAAGGCTGCGATTCGCATCCGACAGATAAGCACGAGAGCGCACCAACGAGGGCATCCATAGATGGAAACCGCCGCGCATGTGTACGAAGCCTTCGAGTACGATCTGAGCCTGACCGCCGAGCAGCTGCAAATCCGCGATACCGCTCGCCGTTTCGCCGCCGAGGTACTGCGTCCCGCCGGCATTGCGATCGACCGGATGACGCCGGAGGCGGCGATCGCGCCGGGCTCGCCGCTTTACAGGGTTCTGGCCCAGGCGGGTGAGCTGGGCTTTACCAAACTGAGCGCACCCGCGGCGCTTGGCGGGCTTGAGGCGTCGCCCGCAACCGCGCACATGGTGCTCGAGGAATTGTCGTGGGGGAATGTCGGGCTGGCCGGCGTTATTTTTCTCGCCTCCTATCCCGCAGGGGCCGCGCTGGCGACCGGCAATGGCGAGTTAATCGCCGAGTTCTCAGCGCCATACTTCAGCCAGGCGGGCGCCTCGATTATCGGATGCTGGGCGATCACGGAGCCGGATCACGGCTCCGATCAGCTTGGCGTGATGCGGCCCGACCTCAAAGTAAAAGGCCGCGGCAACCTGATCGCACGGCGCGACGGAGACTCGTGGGTCCTGAGCGGGCAGAAGTCCGCCTGGGTGTCCAACGCACCTATCGCAACCGTGGCCGTGGTGAACGTGCAGCTCGGCTCGAGCGACGCACTGGACAACGGCGGCGTATGCTTCGTGCCGCTCAATCTTCCCGGAATATCGCGCGGGCGTCCGCTCGACAAGCATGCATTCCGCGCTTTGCCGCAAGGCGAGATTTTCTTCGACGAGGTCCGCATCCCGCGCCGCTACATGATCGCCGAGGGCGCCAACTATACCGCCCATGTCGAGGCCACTCTCACCGCCTTCAACGCGGCGGTCGGGGCAATGGCGACCGGGATCGCGCGCGCCGCCTTCGATTGCGCGCTCGCCTACACCAAATCGCGCATCCAGGGCGGACGGCCCATCTTCGAGCATCAATCGGTGCGCGCCAGACTGTTCCGCATGGCATCATTGGTTCGAGCCTCGCACGCGCTCTCGCGCGACGTTTACGTTTACAACCTCACCCGGCTTTCGCGCGGCGAGCCCGCCCGCCTCGATCAGTCGATCACCTCGAAGGTCTTTTGCTCCGACGCGGCGTTCGAGGTCGCGACCATGGCGGTGCAGCTCCACGGCGGTAACGGAATGACCCGCGAGTACGCGGCCGAGATGTTCCTGCGCGACGCCACTGCGTGCACGATCGCGGACGGCGAGAATAATTACCTGGGCCTGATCGCGGCCTCGATGCTGTAGCGAAGGCCGCCCGCCGCCATCCGGACCAAACGGGAGGGGAAAACGTTGGATACCACGGACTCGAGCATCGAACAACGACTGCGGATTCTCGAGGATCGCGAGCAGATTCGCGAACTCGCGGCCACTTACTGCTTTCTGGTGGACGACGGGCGTTTCGACGAACTCGTTGAACGCTGCTTCACGGAGGACGCGTGCTGCGACTTTCGCGGCGCCGGCGGCGGGATGACGCCGGCGGTCTCGCGCGGTCGCGCCGAGCTGCGAAATTTCTTCACCGCCGTGGTGCCGGCTGCGCTGCGCGACATGGCGCACACGGTCCACAATCATCGCGTCTCGATCGACGGCGACCGCGCGTCAGGCGACTGCTATTTCGAGCTTACCGCCATCGATCGGATCTCCGGCGAAGCAGTCGTCGGCGCCGGCCGCTACATCGATCGCTACCGGCGCGACGCAGGCGCGTGGCGCTTCGAGATGCGCAACGCCGCGATTTTCTTCATCGCACCGCTTCGTGAAGGATGGGCGAAGCAACGATTTCTGAGCACACTGGCGCAATCATCGCGCTGAGCGCCGCCCCGCGCAGTCCGCTTGGTCCGCGCCGCGCATCGGCGTAACTTTCTCAATTGTCCGGGTGCCCCCTTAGCTCAGATGGATAGAGCACAGGATTCCTAATCCTGGGGCCGTGGGTTCGAATCCCTCAGGGGGCACCAAATTCTCTTTAGAATCGCTAACGTTTTCTCCATCGTTCACGGCGATACGGCCGGCCTCGTCGCTCGAAGTGTCCACCATGTGTCCACTGGTTTCGAGCAATGCCTTCGCCAGGGTGTCAATCGAGCTGGTTTTGAGGGTCCGGAACCAGTGGGAGTACACCTTCAGCGTCGTTTGCGCGCTGGAATGGCCCAGGAGTCCCTGAACCTCGGTGATCGGGGTGCCGGCGGCAATCAGGATCGAGGCAAAGGAATGACGCAGCGAATGCATATCGACGCGCCGGAGCTTCGCGCGGGTAAGGGCAGGGTAGAGCCCGCGCTTGAGCACGTTGCTGCGATGCGCCGGCGCGCCGGTCGGCGAAGTCGGCGAAGGAAATACCAGTTCATCCTTGCCCTTCGGGCATTGGAGCTTCCACCGTTTCAGAGCGCTGGTGAGTTCCGCCGACAACGGAATGATGCGCCGGCTCGTCGCGGTCTTCGGTTCAAAGAATCGCGGCTGCGAGAGTTCCGGCGGCTGGCCCTCTGAATCTCGCACCCGAGCCCAGCTCAGAGAACGGCGAACGTGGATGCGATTTTCGTGAAGTCCAACGTCGGACCATCTGAGTCCGAGCAGCTCGCCCGAACGCATGCCGGTCAGCGCTGCAGTCATGAACAGCGTGCGATAGTAGCCAGCCTCCGCGGCGTCGAGCAGACGACGGATCTCGTCTAGGTTAAGCACTTCGTCCTCGCGCACGGGACGATTCGCGTCACGGGATTGATGCTCGCCCTCGATCACCTGATTCGGCGCGATCCGCGCGCGTTCGACCGACGCGGCCGGATTCCTGATGCACCAATTGTGGCGTACTGCACGATCGAGGACTGCGGCGGCCGTCGTCAGTACTTTGTTGACGGTCTGTGCGGCAAGCCCTTTCCGCTCCGGCGTCTCCTCGGTTGCGTCCTTCTCGGAGACATCTTTGAGCAAAGCATCGCGGACGGTTTCGACCTTGCCGATCGTAATCTGATTCACTCGCAGGCCGTGTAGCGGCAAAAGATGGACATCGATGTGCACGCGCCAAGCATCCAACGTGCTCGGCTTGCAGCCAGCTTTCCCTTTCAACCAGTCCGCAGCGACCTCCTTGAAGGTCGGAACGGTCTTCGGCGCAATGTAGATGCCCTCGTTGCGATTGTCCCTGGCCTTGGTAAGGGCCGCGTCTGCCAGCTTCTTCGTATCAAAGCTCTCGCGATGGCGGTCCGGAGCCGGGAACCGCACCTGCCACCGGCCGTTCGGGAGCTTTCGCGGGTTAGGCATCGATCACCGTTTCACCTTTCGGTCATCCGCGATTCTCTGAATTAGCCGCGTGGCTGGCTCGCTGATCGCCATCTCGCCCCTCTCCCATCGCGCGACCGAATTGCGCGCTAGGCCCACCTGGTGCGCCAGTTCTTGCAGGGTCCAGCCGAGCTTTCGTCTGATTCTCCGTAGTTGTTCCGGTTTCGTCTTGATAGGTCGCATATGCGTGGCACGTGCCGGATAGCGGACTCCCTAGCGACATGCAACCCTGCGCTGCGAGAGAGCACGCTCAACCTCAGAGGCGTCAAAGCGCACGTATCGTCCGACCATCCTCTTTGGGATTCGATCGGCACGAGCCTCGGACCGAACCCAGCTTTCGGGCACCTTGAGATACTCGGCCATTTGCTTCGCGGTCAGGAGTCCCGCCGCCGGCGCCGGCATGCTCGCTCGGACCTGGGCCGTCTCAGTGGCCGCCGCCAGAGCCTCGGCCGCGAGCGCGGCTTGAACAATGGCCGCCCGGCTCTGCAGCGCTGCCAGCGTGCGGGGCGGCAAACCGCCGGCGCATCCCGGATCGCGGGCGATGTCGTCCAAGGTCGGCACGGACGCGATGCGCTGCTCGGTTGCCGGGTCCATCACCGCTTCATTCCTCGGTGCAGCACGTCGAGGCGACGGCGGCCGTGATGCTGACGTCCCCGACCTTTGCGAGGATTATGTTAGGCATGGCACTCATGCCCAGAATCCAACTCCACTTGCCGTATCGCGCGGTTTTATGCCAAAAGCCAAGCCGGTATCCATCCGCTGACGTTTCATGAAGCTCTCAAAGCCGTTGTGAGCGTTGACCCAGATAGCGTTAGTATTACTTCCAGACCACGCCGCAAACGAAATCGAAGGAACAAAAGACTACCAGGAGACCGAAAAATATGATCGATGAGAAACAACGGCCAATCGAAAGGAAGGAACCGGATCGCCGGTCCGAAGAACAACCGCCCCAGCCTCAGCCAGCTCCTCATAATTGGCCGCCCAGCGGGATTCCGAAGGACCTCGACCCAATTAAGAAGAGCGATAACTAATCGTTGCTTCATCGACTGGCGAAGAGCGCGACCGTAACCGCAATCACCGCGGAAAGAAGGGTCCATTGTGCGAGAAACACGAGGTTGCCTTTACGTAGATTCAGCGATCTAAGGTCCTGATTAACCTCGAAAATAGCTTCAAAATAATTAAGTTGCAGTGTGAAAGCTTTGGCGATCTTTCGGTCAGGAAGCCAAGTGTTATCGCTGAGCCAATAAGACCTGTGGATGCGCCCTGCCCAAAAAGCGAGCGTCAACGCCACAAGTGCACACGCAGCTCCTACGATAGTTGCCCACCATACTAAAGAGTTTGTCGTCGCTGGCTGAGTCAGCAGAAAGGCAATAAGTGCGCCGCTGTAGCCGACCACTATAGTTGCCTTGGATTCTAGTTGGCCCGTGCGCTGAATGCCTTCGTCCAAGAGAAGCTTACCGAATGAATAAAGTTCTCCAGTAGTAGCTTCAAGGTCGTAATCAGCCAGCCGTCGCGCGGCCTCATCCCTCGGCATCAACCGCGCTCTGGTCCAGAGCCAATCTCTAAACGCGATAAGATAGTTCCTCATAATACCCTCCGAATAGGAGAATGATGTTCAGACAGACCGTTGGATGTCACGTCTAAAATAGTCCCCGAGCGAAGCGGGCGGATGTGCAGACGTCTGCAAAATTTCATGTCCTCAACCAGCTCCGCTGGCCTCCTGGTCTGGTTCGATAACATCCGCGATGGTCGCTTTTTGGCCGGTCAGTTTTTCCCATCGCGAGACCGCGACGTCGACGAAGCGGGGTTCCAGCTCGATCGCGTAGCAGCGGCGCCCGAGCTGCTCGGCAGCGATGAGTTGCGATCCGCTCCCGCTGAAAGGCTCGTAACAGAGGTCGCCCGGGCGCGTGTGAAGCTCCATTGGAATGGCAAAAAGACGGTTAGGCTTACTTGTAGGATGGTCGCTGCTCTCCACCTCGGCGTTCGGAACCTCCCAGACGGTGCCTGGGTTGCCATAGCTGTGATCGACGAGCGGCTTCTGGCCCCGAACCCAGCCGAAAAGACAGGGTTCGTGGGCCCACATGAGAACGCTGTAGGTTAGGACGGGCCGACTCTTGAACCAGATGACTTGCTGATGGTGAAACGCGCCGACTTCGTTCCAGACGCCCTCAAGCATCGATTGCCTCGTGGACGCGTGCCAACAGTACCAGGCTGCGTTAGGCGCGATCGCGCGTTCGATCGCGACTTTGTAAAAGGCGAGATAGAACGCGCGCCCGCTATCGCCGCCGGCGTCCTCGTTCTCGAACGCGGTTCGGCCAGCTTCGTGGTAGACCTTCGACCAGTCCTTGTCGCGGTTGGCTTTGGCCCGGTTCGCCCTCGTGGCCGGATGCGAGCCGCCAGAGTACCCGATCGCATACGGCGGGTCAGTCGCGAACAAAATCGCCCTTTCATCGCCCATCAGGCGTGAAACGTATTCCGGGCGCGTAGAGTCGCCGCAAAGGAGCCGATGCTTACCCAGTTGCCAGATTTGGCCCAAACGCGCCACAGGGCTAGCCGGTGGCGCGGGAATGGGGTCCTGTGCGGCGTCCTCGGCCAAGCCCAGGCGCCCCATTTCCTTGGGGTCGAGCCCGGTCAGCTCTGCGAGCACACCTAATTCACTGATTTCGAGCTTTAGTAATTTATCGTCCCAGCGGGCTTCTTCGCCGGCGCGATTGTCTGCGATGCGATAGGCGCGGCATTGCGCCTCGGTCAAATCGGCGGCAACGTGCACCGGGACCTCGAGCAAGCCGAGCTTGTGTGCGGCGAGCAATCGGGTGTGGCCGACCACGACAACGCCGGCGGCATCGACGACGATCGGCTGGCGCCAGCCAAATTCCTTGATGCTCGCGGCAACCTTGTCGATCGCGGACTGCGGAATCTTCCGCGGGTTCTTCGAGTAAGGAACCGGGCGGTCGATCGGCCAAAGTTCAATCTCCATCACGAGCCGGCCTCCTCCTCATCATCAAGCAGGGCATCGAACAAACTTCTCTGGGCGGGATTGAGCGACTTAACTTTTGTGCGCGAGGCCGGGCTTAGGCCGAATTCGATCTCGATCTGATGCATCGCCTTCGAGCACATCGAGATCACGGACATGTAGGGGTTAATGTACGGGTTACCGACGCCGCCAGCTTTGATCACCAGGCCGCTTTTATTGACCGCGCGCGAGGCGATGTCGCGCTTGGAATACCAAATGCACCAGGTGCCGAACATAGTCAGGTCGAGCGCGGTCAGAAGTCCGGCTTTGATCAGGCGCCGGCCTTCGAGAGACCATGCTCGCTTGCCCTCGTCGTCAAGAAAGCCCGGCGCTGGCGGCATCCGCTTAAGCAGCGGACTCGACGGCTCGTCGCGGTTCAGTGGGCGCCGACCAGGGTTGCCGCGCATGATCTTGAGCGTCGTCGGCGTTGGTGTTTTTCCTCTCATGCAAGTTCCTTCATTTCAGAACCGCTCCTCGCCCGCAGCACCCCCCACCCCTATCTCCAACGCGCCGATTTACGCTGAGGTGCGCAACGGTCAACGCGCGCCGACTCCCAGAGATTTGATCCCCCTATCCCCCTCGCCGCACGGTAGGCGAGCCGTGGCATTCGCCCATTCGTTCCCTTCGCGCTAATTCGCGACCCTCTACGCGCGAGTCGAGGTTTCCTCCGGACCGTATCTACAGACATCCGACGGAAGCCCCGAGCAGCCCTTGTGGTGACACACATGCTCGCAACCTCCCTCGCGGCAGCTAAATCGATCTCCTTGGTTCGGTTCGGCCGTCGCGATTGTAGCCACTGGCCCGAACTTGTCGGCCTTGCGTATCCATCCCATGAATGCCCGCCGGTAGTCTGCGTATTCTTTCCCCGTCGCGAGACAGTGGTCATGGAAAGCCGCGAATTCTGCCTCGGCATCGCAACCAGCCCCGGCGGCAAACGATCTCAACTCCGCATCGAGCGCGAAATCTTTAGGCCAGGGTCCAAGTTTTCTGTTGCTAATGTTGTTGGAACTTTTGCGCTCTCGCGCCGGCGTGCGCGCGCGCCCCTCCCTCTCTTGTTCGGTCACGTGTAAAGGAGTCGGTAAAGGATCAGGATTTGGAGAAGGAGACGGAGCTGGATCAGGATCAGGGGCATTGCGCTCGGCAGTGCTAATTGAATGCTCGCCGTTTGCTCGCGGCATCCCCGCAGAATCGCTCGTCGCGGCGTCGTCAATAGTCTCGCCATATTTGCCCTTCCAGCGGGCTGCTGCCGCTTTGTGCGCGTGCTGGTGCCGATCGTCAGCATGCGCGAGATACGGCTGGTGCTCTTTCCAGTCGTGTACCCTTGATTTGCCAGGACCGCCGTCGAGAAGCTTCAACTCTCGAAGGGCGGGCGCAAACACTCCAGAATCTCCAATCCACCGGGCCAGTTCCTCGATATCCTCATCGTCGAGTCCCCTAAGATCGCCACTTGATGGTCGATTATTCGCGGTCCACCCAAGCAAACGTATCCAGCACCGAAAGGCGCCCTCTCCAGCCCGTTTGACCAGTTTGATGACCTTTGGGTGATCGCAGCATCCTGCGTCCAGGCGGAGATCAGTGCTCATTTTTCCCCCGCTGATTTATGGTTCGAGTGCCGCAGCCGTAACTGAGCCGACGTGGATCAGCCAACAGCGAATAGCCCCTGCCTTCCGGGGCTGCTTCGATAAGCGCCCGGTCCGCAAGCTCCTGTAAGGCGGACTCGACCTCGGCGGCCGACCTCTCGGTCATCTGCGAAAGCACTTTGTAGAGGTCGACGACCGGAACGGTAACGTCGCATTTTGAATTCGTGAAGTCAGCGAGCGCGAGAAGGACGAGCCTCGGCAGCAGACCCAACCCGCGCCGCTCCCACGCCCAAACGATCGCCGCCGCGCTCATAGCATCAGCTCCTCGGCAATCCTGTTTTATGTGCTGCCGTTATCAGCGGCAGGTAATACAGCCCCAGCGCGTCCGCGCCCGGAGCTGAGATTAAGTACGGCGCTACGACGTGGAGCTCGGGACCCAGTCGGCGGATCCGTTTGCCGGTGGCACCTGTCCAAAGGCCCGGCCTCAATTGCGCGAACTGTCTCATTTGAGCCGCTCCGGAGGCCGAGTCTCTTCAGCCTGCTCGTTAGCCCCTGAAGTGACCTCAGCAAGCATTTTTTCGAACGCCACCTTCGGCACGAGAAGTCTCCGGCCGATCTTGATGATTGGAATTTCTCCGCGATGAGCAGCGGCGAAAGCCGAGTTGCGGCCGATTCCGAGCGCTCGCGCAGCCTCATCGATCGTCAATGTCAAACGCTCTGCCACCGTATGATTTCTGGCACCTTGCATTCAGGACATATTTCGCGCACATTATTTATGTCCGTGCTAGATGCAGACTTTGCGCGGACAAGCGAGAAGGTTGATGGCTCGATCTTTGATGACCGCGAAATGGTGGCGATTCTCCGAATACGAGCTATTTCAGGACGCTCGTAGGTTCACCTACGTCAGGCCCAAGCCCGGCGTACGATGCGAGGAATACGATCCCTGGAGTGCGTGGGAGAAGGCACGGCCGCTTCACCAAGATCGCCCAACGCCCTACCAAGAACTGCTGAATCTGGTCTACGAGATCGGGTGGACTGATCCGCGTTCCAGGCCGCCCCGCGATCAAGCCGCTATCAGCGAAATTGCCACGCGTCATAGCGAAAGGATTTTGGGTTGGTGCCGCAAATTCGGGCTGTTAGGTGTTCTGCCACATCAGGCATTCTTCATAGCGCTGACGCCGCGCCAGAAGCGCGACAAAGAGGCGGCTGAGTTTTGGCGAAGGATAATTCATCGCACCTTCGGCGAACCTGCCCCTGCCCCGCAGCAACTCGTCACGCAGGTGCTGTATTCCCGAACCGGCGCGCCTCCACGGTACTGGGACACTGCCGAAACGCTGGTTAACGATGATGCCTTTCCCCCTGGCGTGTTGATGAAAACTGCAACCGGAACTTTCGCATCTGCTTCCCTGGAATTTGTTGCAGACTTTTTCCCCGAGCTTCCGCAAGCAAGAGATTCGGAAGGGCGGCTAGTCTTGGAATGCCCATTTCCGCTGTCCGATGAGTTCTGGCGCGCTTATGCAGAACCTGTGAGTACGTTCTTGTGGGAAGCGGTCAGCCTCAATCGGGCCGTCGCCGCAATGCGAATCAAGAGATACAAAGCCGGAAGCGACAAGTTGATGCAGGTATATAGGGGCCTCGATCCGCTCATCGGACTTCTTGCGCCGGTAAGGGCGGTGCCGTACCTGCAGGAGGGTCGCGGGCTTAGACAGGGCTGGTCGTCATCTTCCCTTCTTGGAGCTCTCGCCATGATGGCCCTGTCTGACCTGCCTGAGGGCAAGGCACGCGAATGCGCAGAATGCCACAAACCGTTTGTCTCGAGTGGCCGGCCGCAGTCCCTTTACTGTTCCAAGAAATGCCGATGGCGAGCTCAAAAACGTGCGCAGCGCGGAGGCTAGTCAATCCGATGAAAGGCTATATCAAGAAGCGCGGCAAGGACTCGTGGACGCTCATTTTCGACCTCGGGCCCGACCCGAAGACCGGCCGTCGGCGGCAGCGCTGGGAAACGATTCCGGATTGCGGCAAGCGCGAGGCGCAGCGCATCCTCAATTCACGGTTGACAAATGTCGAAGAGGGAAACTACGTCGCACCGAGCGATATCCTCGTCGAGGAATATCTCTCTCGATGGCTCGAAGCTTGGGCCAAACAGCATACCTCACCGAGGACTTTTGAACGTTATGAGGAGATTGTTAAAAAGCATCTCTCGCCTGCTCTCGGAAAAGTGGAACTCGTGAAGCTGTCCGCTCTGGAGATTCAGGCCTACTACTCGAAAGCGCGGCAAACTGGCCGGCGCAAGGGAGGCAGCCTTTCGCCGCGCACCGTCCTGCATCATCACCGCGTACTACGCCAAGCGCTCTCTCGGGCGGTCAAATGGGACCTCCTGACCCGCAATCCCACCGATAAGGTCGAGCCGCCAAAGGCGCCGCGCCTCGAGATGCGCGCGCTCAATGAGAAACAGTCTCTTGCCTTGCTTGCGCTCGTCGAGGGCAATCGCACTCTTGCGCTCCCGGTCACACTCGCCCTCACGACCGGACTGCGGCGCGGCGAGATCCTGGGACTGAAATGGAGCGACATCAACCTCGAGACGGCAACCATGTCAATTTGCCGTACGCTTGATGAATCGAAGGCCGGTCTTGAATTCCGAGAACCAAAAACCGAGCGGTCTCGCCGGGCCGTCGCTTTACCGGCGGTTGCGGTCCAGGCACTCCGAAAGCACCGCGCTGAGCAGGCGCGTCTGAGACTCAAGCTCGGCGCTCGGTACAACGCTGGCGACCTTGTCTGCTGCCGCATCGACGGTCGCCCGCTTCATCCGCGAACGGTGACTCACCAATTCATCGATGCGATCTGCGACCCAAAGTCGAAGTTGCCGCGCGTGCGATTCCACGATCTGCGGCATACGCATGCGACTATTCTGCTCGCGCGCGGCGTGCATCCAAAAATTGTTTCAGAGCGGCTCGGCCACTCGACCATAGGCATCACGCTCGACACCTACTCTCACGTTTTGCCGGGAATGCAGGAGAAGGCCGCAGCCGAGATCGACGCGGCACTCGCTCTTCCGGGCTAACGTTAGCCGCGATCGCGGGCCAGATCGCGAACGGTCGCCGTTTGCCTACACAAAACGGCAGTATCGTCGGTGCGCGCAAATTTCGTTTCGCCCAATATGCCAACGCGAGGCAGAACTGGCCTCTTGCAGCGGCCGTGAAAAGCCCCTTGGACTCAACCCGAGGCCGAACTTCGCGTTTGTAAATCGCCTGGTGTTGGTGTGAGTTTGAATCAGGATAATAGCGCGCTTCTACAACAAGCGCGGCACGGTGGGGCAGTGGATTAAAGAGGGCAAGCAATCGAAGCGGCGCGATGTCGGGGGTACCGTTTCCCATTCTCTTAGCTCCACAGGTGAAAGAACCGCCCAATTACGAAGGCGAGTAAAAAAAGCAAGATGCAATCCACGCTGATCATTAACCCCTTCATTTGGAAATCGATGCGCGCCAGATGCTCGCGGATCGCGCGCAATTCCTTGAGCATTGGTTCTTGATCGTCCATCAGGGTTTCCGTTTGCGGATGGCCTTCGCAAGATCGGTCTCGAATTGCTTGTGCGTCGGAACGGGAATTATCGCGCCTCTTCTCGTCGTTTGAGTTTCGGAATCGAGAACGACCGCTGCCGCATCAAAGGCGGCGGTAGATTTTTTCTTGGGCGGTTTGGCGACACGATCCGAACGGTCCTCTTGTACGTCGTCACGCATAAGTAGCTCCACGATGTAATCCGCAGGGGTCACCATTGCAATCCCCGCGTTCACTTTCACTTGAGTTTTGACGCTGGTGCCTAGCGTCGTTATTGAGCTTCGCGTAATATAGTGACATTGCTGTGATTTTCTGTTAGGCTACAGGGCATGGGATTTCCAGCAGGGGTAGTCAGGGACTTCGACAGATTGGAACGGCGGCGGATGCGCGCGGCGAGTTTACTTGCGAAGGG
>NZ_DATCTO010000088.1 GCF_036567905.1 Candidatus Binatus sp. | reverse complement strand
TGATTGGCAAGACACTCGCGGCGCCCCGTATCTTCGCCCGGGTGCTCTTGTTCTTCCGCCGCCCAACGGGCGTTGCCAGCCATCAAAGCTGTCAGCGCTGTGGCGGGAGTCGTAGGGGCCTCAGGGTTGCAGACCTCCGCTAGCGCCTCGTTCCGCCAGATCATTGGCGAGACTGCAGTAGTCAGAACGGTTAGTGCGCCGAGCCGTAGCAAACCTCGCCTACTAATCGAATGGTTCACGCTTGTCATCAGTCGTCCTTTGGGTTCGACTTCGTAAGGTATTTCCATTTTAACTGGGGTTTCCATTTGAATTCTGATTCACAGTGGCACCAACACCAACGGGCTTACAAACGCGCAGTTCGAGCCCGGCTTTGAGGCCAAAGGATTTCCCACCGCTTGGCAGTGAACCGGTTCTGCCTCGCTTTGGCCTAAGACGCCCCGATTGATCCAGCCAGCAGGTTTGGAAGTCATCGAACGCAAGAGGACTATGAGATTTCGACGGCTCGTTCCTGCGCGCGCGCAGTGGCGATGCGCACGGCCCATCGGCACCGGAGAACGCTTAGATGGTGAGCCGTTGCGCGTCACTTCGATTTTTTCTCTCTGTGGGCGAGTAATTCGGTGCCGATGCCGGATGTGTTGCAACTTTGGCGGGGGTAGCTGGTAGCCTGAAAAGATCGTGAAGAACGTAACCCGACCGGCAATCTTCAAGTGGCGGCAGACGGCGCCGGAGCTGATTCTTTGTGCGGTGCGCTGGTATCTTCGGTACTCGCTCTCGCTCCGCGATGTCGAAGAGTTGCTCGCCGAACGCGGTCTGGAGTGGATCACACGACGATCTGGCGTTGGGTTCAACGTTACGGTCCCGAACTGGAGCAGCGGCTGCGCCGTCATCTCAAGCCGACCAACAAATCCTGGCGTGTCGATGAGACGTATATTCGAGTGAAGGGCCGTTGGTGTTACCTCTATCGGGCCATCGATTCCACCGGTGCCACTATCGACTTCCTGCTGTCGGCGTTGCGCGATGCTGCGGCGGCCAAACGCCTGTTCCGCAAGGCTCTCAGCGATCCATCGCACCCCCAGCCCCGCGTCATCAATACTGATCAGGCCCGCCTCTACGGCGCGGCGATTGCAGCAGTGAAAGAGGAAGGAACCCTGCGCCGCCGCTGCCGACATCGACCGGTCCAATACTTGAACAACATCCTGGAGCAGGATCATCGAGCGATCAAACGACGAGTGAAGGCCAAGCAGAGCTTTCGTGAGTTCCAAGCAGCCCGGCGAACGATTGAGGGATACGAGGCAATGCACATGATCCGGAAGGGGCAGGCGCGGTGGGTCAGCGACGCTGATGTTCGCCAACAGAATCAGTTCATCGACCAGCTCTTCGATCTGGCTGCCTGAGACTTCGCCGCCCAGTTCCTCTCGGGGCGTCCTCCGTCACCGTTTTCAAAGTTGCAACACTTCCTCTTTGACGCCTTCACCCAGGCCGATTCCTCGACCACCCGAAAGTACGGCGGAAGCGGGCTAGGCCTCGCGATCGTCAAACGGCTGGTCGAGATGTACGGGGGCGCGATAACCGTCCAGAGCGAGATCGGCAAAGGCAGCACCTTCAGCTTCACCGCCGAGTTCAAGACCCGCCCGGGCCGTGCGACGGTCGCGCCGCCGCCAGCCGCGAACGTGGAGCTGGCCGGCATGCGCATCCTGGTGGTCGACGACACCGCGGTCAACCGAATGATCCTGCGCGAGGCGCTCACCTCGCAGGGTGTCATAGTTACCTGTGTTGAGAGCGGCCCGGATGCGCTGGAAGAAATCGATCGGGCCGCGGCGGGCAGCGACCCCTATCGCGCGGTACTGCTGGATTGCCGGATGCCAGGGATGGACGGGATAGAAGTGGCCGATCGGATTCGGCATCGCGGGCTTGGGCCGCACGACCGTCCGATCATTCTGATGCTCACCTCCGACGACTTGGGCGCGACCATGGCGCGCGCTCGCAAGGCGGGCATCGAGATCTTCATGGTCAAGCCGATAAGACGCGTCGATCTGTTCGCAGCGCTGAACCGGGCACTTGGCGCCGCTGATGCAGCATCTCAACTCATCTCGCCAGACGAGCGCAACGGCGTCCATCCGACCTCCGACAGTGACGTATTGGAAGAGATGCGTCCGCTCAGGATTCTGCTGGCCGACGATTCGCGCGACAACCGGCTACTCGTGCATGCATACGTCAAAAAGACGCCATACATTATCGACGATGCCGAAGACGGCGCCGCGGCAGTCGAAAAGTTCAGGATCGGCAGCTACGACCTGGTGCTGATGGACATCGAGATGCCGGTCATGGACGGCTACTCGGCGACCCGCGCGATACGCGCGATCGAGCGTGACACCGGACGCCGGCGCGTCCCGATCCTCGCGCTAACCGCTTCCGTCCTCGCCGAGGCGTTGGAGAAAACCATCGACGCGGGATGCGATGCGCACGTCGTCAAGCCGGTCAAGAAAGCCACCCTGCTGGCGGCCGTTCACAAGGCAACCCGCGATCCCGAAACGAACGGCGCCGGCCCGCGCGCCTGAACCGCCTGTGGCTACCAAAAACTCCGAAAGCGGCGAAAAGTCTAGAGTTCTGAGATTCACCGCTACGACGCCGCCAGCATTGGCAGTTCCGAAGGACCTGCTAGCCAGTCAGGCAAGATCGGCGAATCTTTGATGAATCGAGCCGACTTGTCGCATTCGGCAATTCAGCAAGCGATAGTTCCGCGAGGTCTAGAATCGCTGGCCAGTCATCGTCGCCCGGTGCGCGAAGCGTAACTTCGCTCATGCTGCGCCTCCATGCGCTGATTCCCATCCCTCCAATGCTTTCACGATAGCCGCGAGCCCGTCCTCCTTCAAAC
>NZ_DATCTO010000087.1 GCF_036567905.1 Candidatus Binatus sp. | reverse complement strand
CCCTCCCTGGGTTCCACACCTCCTTGGGCAGGGGTGGCCCCTGCACCCGATGCTAATAAAAGACGCGGGACTTCGTCCCTGTTAGAAGGATAAGGGGCAAGAGGCTTGCGTCGCGTATATTTCGATGATACTAGAATCATCGTAGTGAAAGAATTTGTCTCGCAACTGAGTGCGCTTGGACAATCCGGCCGGCTCGAGATCTTCCGCCTGCTGGTCCGCGCCGGACCGGAGGGAACCTGCGTGGACGAGATCAAGCGCCGGGTCAGGATGCCGGGTTCGACGCTGTCTCATCACCTCGACGCGTTGACCCGATGCGGGCTGCTCACGGCGCATCGCGCGGGCCGATTCATCTACTACGCAGTCAATTGGCCCAAATCCGCAAAGTTGATCCGGTTCATGACCGAGGACTGTTGCGCCGACCTTCACCAGACGCTCGGCGCATCGCCGGATCGTTCGCTATCAGCTAATCGCCGATCCCGTAAAAAAGCGGGCAGGCATGGAGGTCACGATGAGTAATGAATCGATAAGGGAAAAGGTCAGGGAAGAGTACGCGCAAGCCGCGCGGCGAGTCTCCAATCAGGGCGGCTCATGCTGCGGCGCGGCGGCGCCCGCGGGAAACCCAATCACGTCGAATCTCTACCGCGAGGGCGAGACCGCATCGATTCCCGCCCAGGCGCTTGCAGCGTCGCTGGGATGCGGCAATCCGACCGCGCTCGCCGAGCTCAAGCCGGGTGAAACCGTGCTCGACCTGGGCTCGGGTGGCGGGATCGACGTGCTGCTCTCCGCGCGAAGAGTGGGGCCTGCCGGCAAGGCCTACGGGCTCGACATGACCGACGAGATGCTCGCCCTTGCGCGCGATAACCAGCGCAAAGCGGGCGTCGAGAATGTCGAATTCCTCAAAGGCGAGATCGAGCATATTCCGCTGCCCGCCAATTCGGTGGATGTGATCATCTCCAACTGCGTGATCAATCTCTCGGCCGACAAGGATCGCGTGCTGCGCGAAGCGTTTCGCGTGCTGAAACCAGGAGGACGATTCGCCGTTTCGGACATCGTGGTGCGCGGTGAGATGCCCGGCGAGATTCGCCGCCGCGTCGAGTTGTGGGCCGGATGCATCGCCGGGGCGCTGGAAGAGTCGGAGTACCAATCGAAGCTCGCTGCGGCCGGATTCGAACAGATCGAAGTGGAACCGACGCGGATCTACACGGCGGCTGACGCGCAGGGATTTCTTGCGCAAAATCCAGACCTGGAGAAATTCGCGCAGATGGCGGACGGCAAATTCATGAGCGCTTTCGTCCGCGCCCGCAAGCCCGGCGCCGCGAGCAAATCATGAAGTCCATAGCCGGTGTCGGGGTGGCGGATGTCGTCTCCGTTTATAGCAGTGCGCCCGGCGACCTCTTTCAACTTATGTTCGGGCAGCAAATTCACATCGGAGGAATGAAGGCGTCGATCGACCTGGCGGATCGCGCCGGAGTCGCGGCCGGGATGAACGGGGTCGATCTCTGTTGCTGCAACGGCGCGGACATGCGCTTTCTGGTGCGCTTTCGCAATGTCGCCTCGATGGTCGGCGTGGATGTAACCGAAGCAATCGTCGAGCGCGGGCGGCGGCTGACCCACGAAGAAGGTCTGGACGATAAAATCCGGTTCGTTCTCGCCGATGCCTGCCAAAGCGGCCTGCCTTCGGCCAGCGCGGATTTCGTCTGGAGCGAAGATGCGTGGTGCTACGTCCCTGACAAGCGAAAATTAATTGCGGAGGCGGTGCGCATCGTTCGTCCCGGGGGCGTGATTGCGTTAACCGACTGGGTTGAAGGCCCTGCGGGACTAACCGATTCCGAAGCCCAGCGCTTTCTAAGCATAATGACGTTCGCCAATGTCCAGGACATTGCGGGCTACGCCAAGCTGCTGTCAGCAAGCGGCTGCGAGGTGCGCGTCGCCGAAGACACCGGACTCTTTCCGCGTTATGTGGATTTATATCTCGACATGATTGAGCTGCAGCTTAGGTACGATGCCCTGCGGATCGTCGGCTTCCGCACCGAGTTGCTCGACGCGCTCATCGACGGGTTCCGCTTCATCGGCGAGATGGCGCGCGCGGGCAAGATCGCGCAGGGGCGGTTTATCGCGCGGCGCATCTAGGAATTTCGGATCGTCGCTTAGGCGCGCAGCAGGTCGGGGAGCCGGGCGGTGAATTCGCTGCGCGACAGCGTCAGCTCGTAGCCCGCGTCGCGGGCCGCGCGCAGCGCCTTCAAATCGACGTGCGAGGCGAATCCAATCGCGCGCGCGCCGGGAGCGCCGGCGCGGATTTGTTTCAGCGTCTCGACTGCTGGAAAGGCGTCGTCTGAAAGATCGCTGAAGACGACGGCGGGTTTCAATTCGGCGCATCGCGAGGCAACGGCGTCAAGCGTCGAGGCGTAGCCAACCTCGGCGCCGGCGGCGGCGGCGACCGCGTCGATCTTCGAGCGGAAGAACAAGTCGCGGACCAGGGCGAGTGCGATTTGACGGCTCATGATCGGGCGCTCAGGGAATCGCGCGATCCAATACTTCATCCATTACATTACTCCTGAAAAAGTGGCGTTTCGTTATCCGCGTGCGCAATTGTGACTTGATTTATCAGAGCGGCGCCCCTTTTCGCCAACCGGAGAGCGGCTTGCAAAAGCCGCCGGCCTGGAGTAAGTGTCAGATTGACGCAAACTAACGGCGGCAACGGTGAAGAGGACACACGGTGAACCAATCGGTTGAAACGGCGCTTAGCGGGATCGCGCTGCGCGACAAGCTCGCGGTGCTCGGCAACGAGAGCTACACGGCTGACACGTGCGGGCGCTACGCGGACATGATCGCGGAGATCAAGCGGCTCAAAAAGGCGCGGCGCGCGGTGGTGCTCGCGCACAACTATCAGCGGCCGGAGATTTTCGAGGTCGCGGATTTTGTCGGCGACTCGCTGGAGCTGGCGCGCAGCGCGCGCGAGGTGCGCGACGCCGACGTGATCGTCTTTTGCGGCGTTCACTTCATGGCGGAGACGGCCAAGGTCTTCAATCCCGATCGCAAGGTGTTGCTCCCGGACCTGAAGGCAGGATGCTCGCTGGCCGACAGCGTGACGGCCGAGCGGCTGGCGGAGCGCAAGCAAGAACTGCTGAAGATTTATCCCGACCTGAAGGTGGTCTCCTACGTCAATTGCACGGCCGACGTCAAAGCGCTGTCGGACGCGTGCTGCACGTCATCCAACGCGGCGAAGATCGTCGAGCGGATCGACTCGGACAATATCCTGTTCGTGCCGGATCAGAATCTCGCCAACTACGTGCAGGGGCAGACGCGCAAGCGGGTAATTTCATGGGACGGTAACTGCTACGTTCATCACCAGATAACTCCCGACGAGATAAACAAGGTCAAGCGCGCGATTGCCGGGATCAAGGTGATTGCGCATCCCGAGTGCCGGCGCGACGTGCTTGCGCTGGCCGACGCGGTGCTGTCCACCAGCGCGATGATCGGTTACGCGCGCAGCAGCGATGCCGACAAGTTCCTGGTGGTGACGGAATGCGGGCTCTCGGACCGCCTGCTGATGGAAATTCCCGACAAGCACTTCTACAAGGTGTGCAAGCTATGCCGGTTCATGAAGATGATCACGCTCGAGGGCACACTCGATTCACTTCGCCATCTGCGCTACGAAATCGAACTTTCCGAAGACGTGCGCGCGGGCGCCAAGCGGGCCCTCGAGCGCATGCTCGAGCTGAGCGTCTGAGCGCGAACGTACAAGCCGCCACGGCCGCCACTTCGCGCGGCGAACGGCTGGCGCGGCCGATGGTCGCGGTGGACACGGTGTTGTTCGCGATCAACGGCGGGCGCCTGCAGACCTACCTGGTCGAGCTGCGCCGCGGACCGGGCCGCGGGCGGTGGGCGTTTCCGGGCGGGCTGGTGCGAGTGGGGGAACTGCTCGATGAGGCCGCGCGGCGCGAGCTTTACGACTCGACCGGCCTTCACGGCGCTTATCTCGAGCAGCTGTTCACGTTTGGAGATCCGTCGCGCGACCCGCGTGCGCACGTGGTATCGGTCGCCTACATGGCGTTGATCCCCGACGCGCAGGGCATCGGCGCGCCGTGCGACAAATACGCCACCGGCAGATGGTACGAAGTCACGCATCTGCCGCAGCTTGCCTACGATCATTCGCTGATGGCTGCGTATGCGGTCAAGCGGTTGAAGTCGAAACTCGAGTACACGAATATCGCGTATGCGTTGCTGCCGCGGGAATTCACCTTCGCCGAATTCGAGGAACTATACTCGCTAATCCTGGGCCGTCCGCTCGATCGGCGAAACTTCCGCCGGCGGATTCTCGCGATGGGCATGCTCAAATGCCTGCCGCATACGCGTCGCGGACCGCATCGCCCAGCCGCGCTATACAGTTTTGCGAATCAAAGCCTAAGATTCATCGAGATGCTATAATTTCCGGCTGCGGAGAAACTCATGTTCAAGGGCGTCAAAGGGATTGTCGCACTGGCGGCCGCCGCGGTTGTGGTGGTGGCAATCGCTTACGCCGACTATGTATCGACTCGGGCGCAGCCGTCGGCGGGCCAGATGGCCGCGGCCTCCGATCCTGCGGCGCGGCTGCGTATAACGCTTGACCCGAAGAATTTCCAGGGCAATGTGCGCGAGGCATATGAAATCGCCGGGCGCGATCCCACGCTGCTGGCGCAACTGCATTGCTACTGCGGCTGCGACAAGGCCATTGGGCACAAGAACCTGCTCGATTGCTACCGTGATACCCACGGCAGCAGGTGCGCGATCTGCGTCGGCGAGGCTCACGACGCCGAGGCGATGGCAGGCCGGGGCGTGCCGGTCGAGCGAATCCGCGACGCCTTGCGCGCGCGTTACGCCCACGGGAGCTGAGCTTGGTCGGGCTGATCTCCGGGTACATCGAACACTTCACTTATCTTGGATTGTTCGTTGTTCTGATGCTGTGCGGACTTGGGCTGCCGATTCCGGAGGACGTGGCGCTGCTCGCGGGCGGCTATTTGGCCCATCGCGGGGTCACCCGCTACCCGATCACGCTAGTGGTCTCGCTGCTGGGCGTAGTCACGGGCGACAATTCGCTGTTCTTTATGGGCCGGCGCTTCGGCACGGGACTGGTGCGCTACTTCGTGCTGGCGTGGCCGGGCCGGCAGCATCAGATCGAGCGCATCGAGCGTTTCATGCAGCGTCACGGGGCGCGCGCGATCTTTTACGCGCGATTCCTGGCCGGCCTGCGCGCTTTGATCTATTTGTCGGCGGGATCTTTTGGCGTGCGCCCGGCGGTGTTTCTGCTCTATGATCTGCTCGGAGCGCTGATATCGGTGCCGGTCGTCGTGACGCTCGGCTACATTTTCGGCAAGCAAATCGAGATAATCATCAGATACATCGGCGGCTTCGAGCGGCTGATCGTGATCGTGGCGATCCTGAGCGCCGCGGTGTACGGGACCCGGATGCTGGTTCTGCGCAAGACCAACGAGCCGGTGAGCAAGAGCGGATAGGTCGAATTATCGCATGGCCGCGCCGGCCTGCCCGGCGACCTCGAAAATGGAATCATACTTTCCAGCGCTGAACCTCAAGGCGAAGCTGATCGTGCTGATGATGGGCCTGCTCGGGCTTACCCTGGGCGCCGAGGTGTGGGTCAGCCTGGGCACGCAGGCGGCGATCGTCGCGACCACGCAGGAAAGGGTCAAGGACCTGGCGCGCGTGATCCAGATCAGCGTGCAGGAGCTGACTGCGGTGGGCGGCACCGATCGCGATCGGCTGCACAACTACGTGGGCGACCTGCACACCAAGGGACTCGAAGTGTCGATCGCATCGAGCGAAAATCTGATCCTCAACAGCTCCAATCCGCATCTTATCGGCGCAGCGCTGCGGCCCAAGCAGGCCGAATGGCTTACCCCCGAGCAACTCAAGCATCCTGAGGACCTGGTGACGATTCCGGCCCGCAAGCTCGGTCCGCTCGCGCCGGAGACGACCGTCTATCTGATTCCGGTCGAGGTCGAGGATCATCTGCTTGGCTACGTGCAGGTGGTGGCGAATTTTGGCGACTTCGCGCAGCCGCTGGCGCAGAGCCGGACCCGTGAGCTGATGATCGCGTTTGCGATTTTCGCAATCGGCCTGGTCTTCGCCTACATCCTCGCCGATCGCTACGTCAAGCCCATTCATGCGGTCGCCAACGCGGCGCAGAATATCGCGGCGCGCGGCCTCGAACCGGTCCCCGAGGCGCATCGGCGCGACGAGATCGGCTTGCTCACGCGCAGCTTCAACGACATGGTCGGCCAGCTCCGGCGTGCGCGCGAGCGCGAGCAGGAACTAAACCGGCTCGAACGGTTCACGGCGCTGGGGCAATTGGCCGGCGGCCTGGCCCATGAAATCAAAAACCCGCTGAACTTTATCAGTCTGGCGCTCGATCAGCTCCGCGCGCGCTATGCCCCGCAGCAGCCCAACGATCGCGAGGCGTTTCTGCGCCAGCTCGTGATCATGAAGGACGAGATGCGCCGCCTGTCGGAGCTGGTGCAAAGCTTTTTGCATTACGGCAAGCCAATCGAGATTTTCCCGGCGCCCACCGACGTGCATCAACTGGTGGATGAAGTCGTGGCGCTGTCGGAGTCGAAAATGAAAAGCCAGGGAATCGAGCTGGTCGAGGAATGCAACGGCCCGCCGCCGATTCTCAACGTGGACGCCGAGAAACTCCGCACCTGCTTCATCAACGTGGTCGCCAACGCGATCCAGGCGATGCCCGAAGGCGGCAAGATGGTGATTGCGTTTCGGCGCGTGGACGGCTCGATGGTGATTACTTTTTCGGACACCGGCGCGGGTATCGAGGCGGAAGTCGTGAACCACGTCTTCGAGCCGTTTTTCACCACCAAGCGCGAAGGAATCGGCCTCGGGCTGTTCCTGTCGAGGGCGATTGTCGAGACCCACGGCGGTACTATAGATATCGGACCCAACCCGGACGGAGCCGGAACCACGGTAACTTTCACCTTCCCGCCTAGCGCGGTACACGGACACAATCATGACCCAGGCCTCAGTGCTGGTCGTTGAAGACAACGACCTCGAACGCCAGATCACCGCGGACACCTTGCGCGAAGAGGGTTTCGTAGTCGAAGAGGCTGCGGTCGGCAAGCGCGCGATCGAGTTGCTGGCGCTGTCGCGTTTCGACGTCGTGTTGACCGACCTCATGATGCCGGGGATGTCGGGCGAGGAGCTGCTCGCCAAAGTGCGCAGCGCGTATCCCGGCAGCCAGGTGGTGGTGCTGACCGCCCACGGCTCGACCGACAGCGTCGTGCAGGCGATGAAGGCGGGCGCGTTCGACTACCTCGAGAAGCCCACCGATCGCGAGAAACTCGTGACCAGGGTGGCCAAGGCGGCGGAGTTCGCCAACCTGCAGCAGGAAAATCAGCTGCTGAAGCGGCGCCTGGAAGGCACTTTCGAGATCGAGGGCATAATCGGACAGGATCCCGCCGTCCAGGAAGTGATCCGGCTGGTGCGGCGAGTCGCGCCGTCAAATTCCACGGTCCTTATCCAGGGCGAGAGCGGGACCGGCAAGGAAATCGTGGCCAAGGCGATCCATCGGCTGTCGCCGCGCGCGGCGCGCCAGTTCGTCGCGATCAATTGCTCGGCGATCCCCGACAATTTGATCGAGAACGAACTCTTCGGCCACGAGCGCGGCGCGTTCACCGGCGCCAACGAGCGCAAAATAGGGCTGTTCGAGAGCGCCGACAAATCGACGCTGTTTCTCGACGAGATCGCCGACCTGCCGCAGGGAATGCAGGCGAAGATTCTGCGCGTCCTGCAGGAAAAGGAACTCCGCCGCGTCGGCGGCAACGACTCCTTTCGCATCGACGTGCGCCTGGTCGCCGCCAGCAACCGCAACATCGCCGAGGAAGTCGGCGAGGGCCGCTTCCGCGAGGACTTGTACTATCGCATCAACGTCGTGACCGTTACCTTGCCGCCGCTGCGCGATCGGCGCGGCGATATTCCCCTGCTCGCCAATCATGCGCTCGCCAAGTTTGGACATCTTGCCGAAGGCCGCGTCAGAGAGATCGGACGCGAGGCGATGGAGGTGCTGCTCGACTACTCGTGGCCGGGCAACGTGCGCCAGCTCGAGTCCGCGCTCGAACGCGCGATCCTGCTCTGCGAGGGGGACAAGGTGATGCCGCGCGATTTGCCCGATGAAGTGCTGTCGCGCAAGAAGCCGGGCCGCAGCCGGGACAGTCAGCGCGGCGACAGGTACGAGATTCCGAGCGAGGGCTTCAACTTCGAAACATTCGAGCGCGACGCAATCCTGCAGGCGCTCGAGCGCAACGACTGGGTAATCGCAAAGGCGGCGAAAATGCTCGCCATGAGCTATCGGACTCTGCAATATCGAATCGACAAGTTCGGCTTGAAGCGCGGCGAACAGCCCAAGCCGCCCCCGGCCGAAGTGAAGTGACAGGCGGACGCGGCGCTCGCTATCGAGATTAGTCCTTCGCCCAGCTCGTCGGCAGGTAAATCCAGCATTCGATTTTGCGCCCGTCGGCGGCGAGCACTTCGATCCGCTCGCGCGTGTAGAGCGCCGGCACTTCTTCGTATTGGTCGAGGATCGCCAGCTCGCGCGCGCTCAGACCTTCGAGGATTGCGCCATCTGTGACGGCGTCCGCTTGCTTTGCGATGAAGTAGTGGCGCTTGCGGCCGCGCGCGTAGCCCGCAATCCGCCCCGGGCTTGCGTCGATCGGCCGGCCCAGGAGGATCACGCGCTCGGCTGGATTCATCAGGGTGCCGTACACAAAAAGTAATTCGTCGCCGTTGTCCAAAATCGTTACCGCCGCAACTCCGTATCGCCGCATCCGACGGCTTCGCTTACGCTCGCATCGTGAAAGCGAGATGCTGGAAAGAATATACCTGTCCCTCACGATCCCGGTGAAACAAGGTCGGGTTGCCGCCAATGTCTTCGTTATGTTAGCTCCATACGAGGCTTGAGATACCGATGATGACGCAGCGGACATTTCTCGCGCGCGCGGCCGTTGGGCTGCTCACCCTATTCGCCGTCGCATGCTCCGGATTGAAGAGCGGGGTGCTAAACACCGGCATGACGCCCGATCAGGCGGTGCAGGCGATGGGTCAGCCTGACCTGAAGGATAACATCGCCGATCCCAACCACAGCGGCGTCAGCGTGTTGCGCTACGTCTGGCTCGAGCCGGGCAAAGCGGCAATCTTCGGTTCCGACGATCGCCTCGCAAGCATCCAGGATGTCGAGACCAACACCAAGCAGCGCGTCGAGCAGCAGGCTCAGGCCGAGGCGGCGGGCCCGCCGCAGGAGTTCGATCCGATCGAGACGCCGCTCAATTATCTGTTCTTTCCGGTCAAGGCCGCCACGATTTATTTCGGCGCTGGCGTCAATTGCATCGGCGGCGGCGGCTGCCGGAAGCCGGAGCTTCCGTCGCCGGGTTCCGCCGGCTAGTCCGGAATTCCTGGAACTGAGATGAAGCGGCG